>CANLCB010000045.1 GCA_947488865.1 Deltaproteobacteria bacterium
TGCCGTGAAAGATACTCAACCCAGCTCCCATCGCCAATCATATTTCGAAATAAAACCGAGCACCTCGTCACAGCCAATACCGAGCTTTTGTGCCCGCGGCCGGCGGGGCCGCCGGCCCTCCATAGGTTCCCCGAAGCGACGACGAAGAGGCGATGATTTCACGAGATTGCATTGGAGGGCCGGCGGCCTCGCCGGCCGCGGGTACCAGTCTCCCGGATCTTTCCGTGCCCCGAAACATTCGTACCAGAGGGCACTGCCTCGACAAGCTCGGGACAAGCTACTGGCGACCAATCCCCCTCCCCTCTCTGAGATGGCTTCTAGTGAACCGAAAAATTATCCCGTACCATCTAACCAGTAGTAGTCCCTACTTTTAAGGTTGCTCATGGATTCAAAAGATTTTCTCCACAAACTCCTTCTCACCCCCTCACCTACCGGCTACGAGCAACCGGTTCAGCGGATAGTCCGCGATCGAATGAAGAAGTACGCGGACTCCATCGAAACTGACCTTCACGGTAACGTCATCGTCGCCCTTAACCCAAAGGCGCCTCGCAAGATCATGCTCGCCGGCCACTGCGATCAGATCGGCCTCATGGTGCGGCACATCTCGGCGGACGGATTTGTCTACGTAGCGCCACTCGGCGGAATCGACGTTGGAGTTCTCCATGGAGCTCGAGTAACGATTCACGCGGAGAAAGGCCCCGTAGATGGAATCATCGGACGTAAACCAATTCACGCGCAGACAGGCGAAGAGCGAGAGCGCACACGTAATGACATCGAAAAGATATGGATCGATATCGGCGCTAAAAACAAGAAAGACGCTGAACGCCGAGTGCAGATCGGAGATGTCGCTACATTTCATCTCTCCGTCGTGGAAATGGCAAACGGACTCATCTCCTCACCAGGACTCGACGACAAGGTCGGCCTATTCGTGGCGATGGAAGTGCTGCGTATTTGCTCAACCAAGAAACTCAACGTAGGGCTGTATGCGGTAAGCACGGTCCAGGAAGAGGTAGGGCTTCGCGGCGCTCAAACATCCGCGTATGGAATTAACCCAGAAGTCGGTATCGCCATTGACGTTACCCACGCCTCGGACAATCCAGGCAATGAGAATCCTAAAGTAACTCCGTGCAAACTTGGCGCTGGGCCAACAATCTGCGCCGGACCGAACATTAATCCGGTTGTTGAGAAAATGTTGAAAGACGCGGCCAAGAAGACAAAAAGCGCCTTCCAAATAGCTCCATCAACACGGCTCCTTGGAAACGACGCAAACACGATTCAAGTCGCTCGTGGGGGAGTCGCGGCGGCAAGCATCGGTATCCCGAACCGATACATGCACACGCAGGTAGAGGTGTGTAGCTATAGAGACCTTGAGCTCGCCATAAAGATATTGGTTCAATTCGTCTTGAGCGTTAACTCCAAGACTGATTTTAGACCGATGTAACCTCTGTTGGCGCTGGCCGTGGCGGAAGTCCTTGTTAGGAGAGTTTGGTCCTGGCGCAGCATTCCAAGCTCATGAGCCGCCTCATAGCGCGGAGGCGGCAACGATCGACCTCTTAAAAACGTAACCATACCAAGTAGGTATGCTCCGTCGACAACCAAAGAGCTGCCTTTCCTGAGGCTGAGGAATCCTTTATAACCATCATCAAGTTAACGGGAATTTTTGCTAAGGAAGTGGCGAGGCGACAGGGTAGCCCTGTTGAGAACGTACGACTGGAGCTAGCCGTGGCGCAGAGGAATACAAAAACAACTGTATATTCAAATAGATATACGGCCACCTACTTCCTCATGCCGCCCGCCTCCGCTCTACCGTAGGATCCTCAAATCTGGGAGATTTTAATTCGCCTCCTTAAATGAAATGACCCCTTTGAACGTCACATTAAGACACCTCATCAACTGGTAGTCTTATCAAAAGGAAATCGTACGAATGAAGAAGCTCGTTCCCCTTCTCGCCATCATTATCGCCGCGGCCGGCGCTTATCTCTTCATTACCGGAGGTAAGGCCACCTCTTCTAATACCCAAGAAACGAAGACCGAATCTCAAAACGGGTCGAACGATGCCGAAATCTCGCCATCAAGTACGTCATCGTCCACGAGCTCTACAGGACAAAAAACAAGCTCATCAACCACTTCAACGAACGCTCAGGATGACGATGGAGATGAGCAGGAAGAGCAGCTGCGACCAGCGGCCGAAGCGTACACCTCCTCAGAAGACGCGCTTGCCGCCGTTCTGAAAGGATCAAAGGACTACGACGACTCAACACTTGAACAGTTCACAACTCCCGATCCGAACTGCGCTTGGTGCCCAGAGTTCTACACCTCGGTGCGAGAGCTTGCGACTAACCCGAACACCCCACAAGAGCAGCGTTCGTACCTCGCGGAGATCCTCGCGATCAGTGGCCGCCTTGAAAATGTTCAAATGCTCGCTGAGTACATCAAAAACGCGCCGTCTAATGACGTCGCCGAGGTGTACGCCGAAGCTCTCGAACTCTCCATGGGGAAAGATGACGTAACTAAGTTTCTTGGTGACCAAATGGCGGCGACCAACGATGTCCTTCGAGAGGCATCGGTAGCTGCTGTCACTAACCAAGGCACTCAATCGGCGGCCGAACTCCTCATCTCAGACTTAAAAGCCAAAGGTGACGTTCACGGATATTACGCTTTAGGAATGGGACTTGGTGAGTTCATCCCGGATGAAGAGGCGATCCCTACGGTACAGGAGTTCGTTCGGGCTCGAGGCCCAGACGCCGATCAAGGAGTGAAGGCTCTTCTCAACGCGGGACTGCCAGGCGTTCGCGTTGTGTTTGACGAATTGGAGCACTCTCCGAATCCAGACGCCGACATCGCTCTCATCAAAGGAGGTCTCGATCACATCAACATGGAAGATGGATTAGTGGATCTCGCGAATGAGGTGGTAAGTCGCAATCAGAGCCCTACCGCCGTGAAGTTCGCTCGAGAGATCATTCAGGCGAGCCAAGAATCGGAGGAAGGCACTGAAGTAGACGCGGGTGGCGAGCAATACCAATCCCTTGCCGAATAAAGGGGTTGTCGTCGTCCATGGCCACATCGCAGAGCTCCCCATCACAGAGCACCACTGAGGAGCGCGCTATAACTGAAAGCGATCTCCGTTTGTCGCGAGTCCCGGCGCCGGCCCGTTCCTTTGTAGGGGCCGGTTGCGGACTCGTCGCCTTTTGTATTCCGTTAAAGCTCGCGTTCACCTACCTTACCCTCATCCCTCTCATTTTGCTGTGGGGACTCATGCAGTGGAAGCAGCCGTTGCGCCTACTCATCACGAAGCAAGAACGCTCGGTGCTCGCCCCTCTAGGCTTTCTGATTCTAGCGATAACGTGTGGAGCTATCGTTGGCATCGACCCCGCACGAAGCGCGTCGCCACTCCTCTCTCTAATCTTTTTCACGCTAACCATTTTTGTATTCAGAGATTTTGGAAACTCTTACTACGTCCTTCTCGCGCTCATCACAGGACAAACGATCGCCGCGATACATTCGGTTATCGCCGCGGCATTTCCGACAAAGATTCCAGGCTTATTTCTAGGAAGCGTCACTGAATCAGGACAGCTCTCTCTCTCTCTCCTCGTGTGCGTTGGATTGTTGTGGAGTAAATACTCAAACAGCAAATCAATACTTCCTCCCTCGATTCCTCGAATAGCGGCGATCTCGTTCGCCACCACACTCCTTCTGCTAACCGCATTTGGCTTTTACTCCACCGCTAATATCTCTGGGGCAATTCTCTTCATCGCGTGGACCTTGGGTGTTTTGCTTATTCGAGTATTGCTTAAGAACGCTCCGCGAACTCTCCCCGAGGCTCGAGGAATCCTCAGTCTCGCGACCTTTCACCTCCCTATTCTTCTCTGCGCCCTCCTTGTAAACCTCAAACGCGGGCCGTGGGTGGGAGTGGTCGTCGGGCTTGCGGTCTTCTGCGCCGTCTACGCTCGACGCCTACTCGCTGTGATTATCGTCGGAGCGGTCGTAACATCTATCTCTGTCCCACCAATCAGAGAGCGCCTTGCCGCGTCGTACGAGCACTTCACGATATCTGGTGGACGGAGCACTATTTGGCATATCGGACTCGAGCTTGCGGCGAAGTACCCGCTCGGAGTCGGCTATCACAACAGTGGAGTTCTCCGGCAGTTCTCTCTTGAGATTCCCCCAGAGCTAAAACACTTCCACAACAATCTCCTCAACATCGCGGCCGAAAACGGAGTGCTCACCGCGTGTATTTTCGTGTGGTTTATCTACTCCCTCGTGCGACTTTGCTTCGCTCGCCCGCTCTCGGCTCTTCACGTCGCGATTGGATGCGCTTTCATTTCATGGCAGACAGCCGGTCTCGTAGAATACAACTTCGGAGACAGTGAGGTTATGCTCGTTGTCTGGGTATTGCTCGGTTGCGTACTGGGTGACATTCGCGCGCGTGAAACATCGCGCTCTCACACAACGTAGGCTAGCAACCTTTCATCAAGATCGAGCCCCAGCTAAGACCCGCGCCAACGACCGCGACCACAATGTACTGGCCCGGCTGAATATGCTCCCAATGAGCGCTTAGTGACGCGGGAGCTCCAGCTCCAGCTTGATTGCCCAAGTAGGTTACGTTGTGCCAATGATTCGTTGGAGGAATCTCGCGATTGTTCGTGATCTGCTCAAGCATTGTCCGATTTGCTTGATGCCCAATAAATATATCTCGGCTCCAATCAATCGAATACTGTGTCTCAAGCGCTTTAATAAGGCGAACGGTTTGACGCACAGAAAAGTCCCGCACCGCACGACCGTCTTGTTTGAAATGCTGGTACGTGTCAACCACCACAGCCTCACACCGACTTGGGTCCGCGGTGTACGTTGAATCAAGAATCTCTAGTCGTCCCTTGTGTCTTGGTGAGACCACCCAAGCGGCAGCTCCGTCACCCCAAATCGCTCCGTCGGAACGATCGTTGTAATTTACATGCTGTGTCATCGCCGCGGTGGATATGCACAGCACAAACTCAGGCAGGGCGCTTTCGTTGTAGTTACGAAGAAAGTCGATATGCAAAGCAAACGCGGGACACGCTGTGTACACGTCGAAGGCGATGCCCGGACAATTAAGTCGCTCCGCGATTCGTACCGCCTCTCCTGGCATTGTGTCTCGGGGAGTGCAGCAGTTCACGATGATCATGCCCACCTGCTCGGCCTTGATTCCCACCTTCTTGAGAGCAGCTTCCGCAGCTTTGGTTCCAAGGTCGGTAGCGGACATTGAGGCCACCTCGATCGCCATTCGAGGATCCTGGTTTCTGGTGGCTTTAATGTAGTCGAGACTGAGCGTCGTTACGCGAGTCTTAATGCCGATCTTCTCCTCAATCCATTGGGCATTAGTCCCAACGTCGAGATCTTCGAGAAATTTGTTATCGACTACCGTGTCTGGGTGGCATGTTCCCATGCCCAAAATGTGCAGCATGCTCCCCTCTCTTAAGCCCCCGACGCGACAATAATACTTCCTGCAACCATTCCATCGCCGACGTGAAGCACCGCTATATGCTTGCCGGCTGGAACCGAATCCCACTCGGACGAAAGCGCCACACCACTGCTCGCGCCAAGCGAGTATCCAGTAGTTCGAGACGAAGACACAATCCTTACATTCTCTACGCCCAGCTTCGGCGCGTTATGAACCACATCAGCGGCATACAATTCAGGGGCGATAACAACTGAGCGCGCCTCCCCGCTCGCCTGCGAGAGCCCCTCTTGGACAGCGGCAACGACGACATCTTCGGCAAGGCCAGCACTGACGTCAGTCGAAACGTGGTACCCAACAGTGGAAATCGGCTTAAAAGCGCCGCGTCGACGCGCGAACGAACTACTCACCGAAAATTTCCCCGTTACCCTTGGAGAAAGGACAACCGCGGAAGCGGCGTCTCCGTATAAATACGCTGGCAACGCGTCATTTTCGAAAAGAACATGCTGCGTCGGAGTATTGGTTGAGACGCACAGAACGTAGTCAGGTAAACGCTCAGGCTTCCACGACGAGAGAAGCTCTACATAAAAAGAAAGAGTCGCGTCTCCAGCGACGATATCGTAAGCGGGAACCTTCAAACCCAAAGCCCCGCAAATGCGCTGCGCCTCAGAAGGGCATGTTTGATTCGGGGTAGCGGTGTCAGCGAGAACCAACCCGACTTGCTCTGCGGTGATTCCAGCTCGAGCGATAGCTTGGCGGGCAGCGTCAACTCCGAGAGCTGTCGGGGAGCTCGTGGCGATACGTCGAGCCGCCAGAACATCACGATTCTTGGTTTCTTTAATGTACTCAAGGGGCAAGGAGGTATAACGGGAGGTAACACCCGCGCGCGCTATGATTCCCTTCCCCTTCTCTGTAAGGCTCAAGCCCAGAGAAGCGAGGAACGAATCCGAAAGTTCAGTGGTAGGCGTTGCGGCACCCGCACCGAGAATAAACATTACGACTTCCTCCGCTGGCATCCTTCACGACGGGATGCCCTGTTGATACGCGTGGGGAGAATAGCACTCTCCAAGACTCAGGTCACAGCTAAAAAGCATTGCAATTTCAAACCCTTGCAACTTTTCTCACCACCCTGCGAGCGAACCTCCCCGTCTCGAACGAATCATAGAGGGCGTCAGCTCACCGCTGGCATCCTATACCTTTTCAGAACCATTAGAAAACCTTAAGGACGCTGGTGGTTTGGGCTTCACACACGGTACTATCATGGAGCCATGCCGTTTCGTTTCTCACTGAAAGTTTCTGTACTCACAGGCGTCCTCGCTCTCGGGATGCTCAAAGCCTCAGCCTGGCAGTGGGACCGCCACCTCCAAAAGCAAGAGCTGATCACCACCCTTGAAAATACACTCCATCAAGAGCCCGTTGAACTATCATCGCTCGCGGCAGCTTCTCCAGCCTGGGACCAGCTCACCTTTCGCCGAGTTCACCTCTCAGGCACGTTCGATTTTGACCATGAGTTCCTCTTACGCAATCGCAACCTGAACGGACGTGCTGGAGCTCACATCATTACCCCGCTTAAAGTCGATGAAGCGAACAATCTTTACATACTCGTGGACCGCGGTTTTGTTCCCCTTGGGCGAGAAGGGCGAGAATACAGAACCAGATATCATCACCCGTCCCAAACGACGCTTTACGGACTCATCAAAGCGTCAGCTCTTCCGAAGTTTATGGCTCCGAACGATCCTCCCGCGGGAGATGGGCGTCCTTGGGTAGATCTGTGGTTACGTATCAATATCCCTGAGATACAAAAACAAATCCCTTATCCACTTTTGCCCGTTTTCGTTGAGACAATGGAGGACCCCAACGATCCGCTCCTAGCCGATAAGATCGTTAAAGAAGGAGCCGCCGGACGAAATGATGTCCTTATGCTGGCAGGGCAGAAGAGCGTTGAAAATTTCGGCATGGATTCCCCCGACGCGAAGTACCCCATTCCTACCTACGACATAACCCCACCTCCAGACATCCATCTCGGTTATGTGTACGAATGGGCTTTTATGGCGCTACTTACAGTTCTTATCGGCGTGGTCATGCAAATCAAACGGCCAGGACGAGCGTAACGCGGGCCGCAAGCGACTAAGACGTAAAGAAGCCCAGCTCCCGCACTCTCCGAAGAGCGGCCTTAGCCATTACCTCATCACTCACGCGAGCCACCTCTCCCTCAATCTGCTCAACAGAACGGGTACCGTCCGCTAGCTGAACACACATACGTTCCTGATGAGAGAGATCATGCGAACGGTGACGCAACGATGTAACCACGCCCTCACTGACAGCCTGAAATTGAGCCACCCGGGAACACTGAGGTCGCTCGCCAGAAACACGCTCTTCGCGCATCGCCGGCACCGCGCAATGCACAAAGCCTGACTTCCAAAGCGTTAGCAAAAGTCCAACGATGGCTCGTTCATCATTTGCGGCGATCTCCGCTTTAGCGCGCTCACACATCTCGGCGAAAGCCATTTGTCCATCGTGTTCACGGCTCAGCACTTTTAAAAGTCGCGCGTGATCATCCGCCGGCGTTTCAACGGCGCGACCACTGACGATCTCCTTAAACACAATAGAGTTTGGAAGGGTCATTTGTTCGCGGTAATCGGTGGAGAACTCCAGAGCCTTAAAAACACCTGCCTTCAAGTCCCGCTGAAGGGCGTTCGCGTTATGACACAAGAGAGACTCGCGAAATGGCCGGTTCCTCAACACATCGAGGCACTGCTCCCTCGCTAAAATATCGCCTTCCAAGCCTTCGAGATACTTGGCCACCTTTGGGCCAAGGTCATCACTCGACATCATGAGAGCCTTAGCCTCGCACATCCACTGAAGCCCCTGCTCTCCCGCTCGCTCTACAAAGTGCGAAAAAAGCACCGGCTCATTAAAAGCCTCAAGGTATTCATGAAACACATACGAGCTATGAGACTCGCTTAAACGCGCCATCCCCTCCGACAGGTACCGTCCGTAGGCATCGTTCTCATTCGAACGCGCCGACGCGACAAGTTGAAGGAACTCCATACCTGCCTCGAGCTGTTCATCAGGTGAACTACCTCGACCTTTCGCGAGAGCTCCTGTCTGCAATACATCTCTTAATACACCTCGTTGGCGCCAACCTGGCAGAACGTTGTAGCTCATGAAAGCCACACCATTCGGCGCTAAAGCCCGCGCGCACAGCGCGAGGAGCTTTTCTTGAAGCTTCGGCGAGATCCAAGAAAAAACACCGTGACAAATCACATAATCGAACGTGCCTGGTTCACAAGAGAAGCCTCCAATGTCGTCTTGCGAGAGAGTCACGTTGGAAAGGTGACACTGCGAGGCCGCTAGCTGAGCCTCGCGTATATGCGCGCCAGAGAGGTCAAATCCAACGAAACGACTCTCCGGATACCGTTCGGCGAGCGGCAAGAGATTCATTCCAGTGCCACATCCGATCTCAAGAACTGAGCACTTTTCAGGACTTGCTACATCAACCCCGTGAAGCCGCGCCATGGCAGCGAGTCGTCGTAACTCAGCCTCCTGCAACGCGAATGTCGCGTAAGGCTTCTCCTCGTACGATGAAACGCTCATAACTGCTTTCCTTGTCTTTTAAGAAACAAAGCCCTCTCGATAGGACGGGAATCGAAGTTCCATCGAGAGTACGCGCTTCATAAGCGCGTTATTAATTCGCTGGTTTGATAACATTGTGTACGCCCTCGCCGCGAGAACCTCATCTTCCGAAACGCTCGCGGGAAACGGGAGCCCCTCTCTCGCGCACAAAAACTCGACAATGTCTCGAGCTCGCGCGGGAGAGTCATCACTCACACAGAGAACCTCAGGCAACTCGAAAGCCCGACACGCGCGAATGATAATGTCGGCGAGATCCTCCACATGAATTCGATTGCTCCACGCCTCTCCAGCACCAACCATTTTATAGGTACCGTTTCTCAAAGAAACGTGGAGCCCCCGATCGGGGCCATAAATCGCGGGGAGTCGAAGTGACGTCGAGGGAATCCCGCAAGCCCGATACGCTTGCTCACAGGCGAGCCGAGCCTCACCTTGCTCATTCCATGGAGCGGCGGGGGTCTGCTCAGAGACGACTGACCCATCGCGGACACCAAACACTCCTGTCGTGCTCAAATAGAGCACCCGCGTAAGGGCGCTTTCTCGGATCACGTCACACGCAGCCTGTACCCCCTGAGCCGAGTCTCCACTTCGGACAGGTGGCACACTATCAACCAGCACTCTGAGCGAAGGGTACATGGCTAATACCGCGCGAAGAGTCTCCGGCTCTTGAAGCGAAACTCGATGCGCCTTCCAGCCACGAGAGCGCCACGCGGCGCAGGTGTCTTCAAAACGAGAGGTGATTACGAAATCATCAATCGGCAACTTCGCGGCAACTCGCTGAAGGGTATATCCTCCCCCAAGTAGTAGAATCGTCGGCGCTGCAGCGCTTTCTATGGCCATAATCTCTCAATCTTCCAGGAGTCACCGACTCGTTCATACCTAACACGATCATGAAGTCTACTCGCTCGCCCCTGCCAAAACTCAACCATTGAGGGGATGAGTCTGTAGCCGCCCCAATGCGTGGGACGCTGGATCGCACTCTCTCCAATCGTCCGCTCTAAAGTCGCGTACTCTTGGTCAATTACCTCGCGGGACGAGACCACGCGACTCTGCCGCGACACGATTGCCCCCACCTGAGCGGTTCGAGGTCGGGAATTAAAATAGCTATCGGACTCTACTGGCGATATTTGAGCGCATGGACCTTCAAATCGCACCTGTCGTTCCAAACCGGGCCAATAAAAGAGAAGCGTTGCGTCCGGATGCGCCTCAAGGTCCTTTCCCTTTCTACTTTCATAATTTGAGAAAAACACCAACCCTCGATCATCAAGCCCCTTAAGGAGCACCATGCGCACACTAGGTTTAAGATTCGCGCTTACCGTGGCGAGCGCGCAAGCGTTAGGCTCACCCTGCTCACACTCCATCGCGTTATTAAACCACTCGGAAAACTGGTCGAGAGGACTCGCCGCGACGGTCTTTTCGTCTAAAATCCCCCTCTCATACTCTTTGCGGGTCTTTTTGAAGTTGTCATCTGAGGTCATAGCAAGCGATATCCTCTCACGATTGCCAAATTCTCTACACCACTTTTATTGAGCGCTTAGGCATAAAATTTTAAACCTTGCTTTCACAAGTTCAGGAAATTAGTCTCAGCGCGACTCACTTTTTACAAGGTCGGCAATGAAGCGAATTTCATGCACTCTCATCCTCGGATTTCTCACTCTCCTGATAACCCCACTCAACGCCCAAACACAGCCCGCGACGCTACCATCCGATCCATCCACTGTCGCCGCGACTGTGAATGGCAGCTCCATCACTATTGGAGACCTTAACAAAGAGCTCACCCGGCCCGATCTAAAAGCCGCCATCGACACGCTCAAGGAAAATCCCGCCGAGCTTGGAAAACTCAAGAGCGCCGTCCTCTCCTCGATGATCGATCGAGAACTTCTTCTCAAAGCGGCCAAACTATCCCCGAGCTACAAGGCGGATGAAGTCGCCAAAGAAACCCAAACCATCATCGACGAACAGGGAGGAAAAAGTGTCCTGCAACCGATCCTCGCGTCCTACGGCACAACCTGGGATGTATTTGAGCAGGATATGAACAAGCGCCTTACCATTGAGCGCTATATCGAAAAAGATCTCTTAAGCTCGATCTCCATCACTGACGCCAATCTCAAAGCCGCTTTTGACGCGAACCCATCTCTGTACGGGGAGCCTGAGAAGGTAAGAGCTCGCCACATCCTCTTTTTAGTCAAAAAGGACGCTCCCCCGGAGGCTGACAAAGCCGCTCTCGCCAAAGCTCAAGACACCTACA
>CANLCB010000046.1 GCA_947488865.1 Deltaproteobacteria bacterium
CCCGGGACGGTTCCTAAAAAGTATGTGTTCCCCCGTTTTTCCTTGTACCTAGCCATTGAGTCGTCTATCCTTAAGGGCTACTTAAAAATTGTGAGGATAGAGCAGGTTGCTCGCCCGCAGTTTTGATGGCGGATAGTTTTCGGAGCTTCGCCTCTGACCCGATCGCACTAGGGTATGTCCGCTGTGGCTAGTTGAAGGTAGCGTGCGTGTTAGGTGATGGTATGAAAAAGAAAGACCTCGACGCGTTGAAGAAGGTACTAGAAGAAGAGAAACGACGCATTCTTCGACACCTTGAAGAGATCAGTGAGACCTCGGTCGCGGACCTTGAGACTCCATCTGGAGATTCAGTTGATCTTGCGTCTCTTGAAATCAACCAGAACTCTCTCGCCAAGATCGGTAAGCGTGAACAGAATCACCTTAAGAAGATCGATGCCGCCCTTCAGAAGATAGAGGATGGAACGTTCGGTGAGTGTGAGAGCTGTGGTGAGCAGATCTCGGTGGCTCGATTGATGGCTCGACCTGTCGCGCAACTGTGCATTGATTGTAAGACAGAGCAGGAGAACGAAGAGCGACGTTACTCTGATCGAACCAGCGATGGCGATAATGACGGATTCCCAGAAGAGGGTGACGATCTGTAATTCTCGTTTCTTCTTATCGTAAAGGGGCAGGTCGTGGAAACGCGACCTGCCTTTTTTATTGCTCGGCGAGAGCTTGCGCGACGGTGTCGAAGACTCTTGGCGCGGCGACGATTAGGTTGTCCATGAATAGTTCCTTCTCGTATCCCACTGTCTTTTTCTGAGAATCTGAGTCGTATGGAAAGTGGCCGATTCGAGCTCCAGCCTCTCGCGCGATGAGACATCCGGCGGTTCCATCCCAAGGCATCAACGTCTCTTCGTAAAATACGTCTAGCCGTCCGCACGCTACCCAACAGATATCGAGCGAGGCTGCCCCGAGCCGTCGGATGTCTCGACAGGTCCTCAGAAGTCGCTCAAGCCGGGCGCAGATATTTTTGATGTTCGAGCGCTCGTACGGAAAGCCGGTCGCGATGAGGGCGTCTGAAAGGAGATCGGTTTCGGTCGCGCGAATCGGTTGACCGTTGAGAAATGCTCCGCCACCTCGGCACGCGGTGAAAAGTTCGTCTTGGAATGGCGAGAGGACCGCCCCGGCTTGGGCAATGCCGTCGACCGCGTATCCGATCGAGACACCGACTTGCTTGTGTCCGTGCGCGTAGTTTGTGGTGCCATCAATCGGGTCGATGACCCAAACTGGACCACTGTTAAACGTCGAAGGCTCCGCGTTTTGCGAGGACTCTTCCGCCAGGATCTTATGGTCGGGAAAGTAGGACTTAATAGTTTGAATGATAGCTTTCTCGGAAGCGATATCGGCCGTGGTCACGAGGTTTCGAGCCGCTTTGAGAGATATCGAGACCGCGCTCTGATTGCGTTGTTCGCGAGCGATCTGTCCGCCACGTTGAGCGGCTTCGATGGCGACTTTGAGGGCTTCTTGCGGGGATGGAAGTGCGGTCACTGTTTGGTCTTCTGTATAAAATTTCGAAAATTACCTGCCCTAGCATGGAAGGCTTCGAGAAGGAGCCGTTATAGGGTAGGATGGAGCTACTATGTCAGGTCATACCACTCTGGGCAAATCGTTACTGGAAGCGTTCTCTCGCTGTGAGGGTAAGGATTTCATTCTCTCCGCTCCGTCAAAGGTTAACGTCCGACTAAAGGTCGTCGGACGTAGGGCGGATGGATACCACCTGCTTAGTATGTTGAATTTCTCTACGTCGCTTGCCGATCGTGTAACGATTTCGTTTGAGCGGAGCCTCTCTCCTGAGGTGTCTCTTTCTCCGGAGGGGAGCGTTCCGCTCGGTGGTGAGAACCTAGTAACGAAGGCATGGAGAGCTTTTTGGAGTCAGTTTCTGGAAGGGCAGCCTGAATTTGGATTCCGGTGCCACATCGAGAAGCGGATCCCCGTTGGTGGCGGTCTTGGAGGAGGAAGCGCTGACGCTGGAGCGATGTTTAAGGTGCTCTCTCACTGCTTCGGAGATGTTCTTCGACACTCATTAGGGCTTTCGGAAGGATTATTTGCTGAGAAGCTCAACGCGGCGGCTCTCTGTGTGGGGGCAGATGTGCCGTACGCCTTGCATGGTGGGGCGTGTGTCGTGACGGGTATTGGAGAGGTCATTCGTCCCTTGGCTACTCAAGCGGTGTGGCCGGGGAAGGTTGTGTTGATGGTGCCTCCTGTACCTGTGGCAACTTTGGCGTTCTATGACCAATTTAGAAAGGCGCGGCCCGTTGTGCCTGACATATCAGATTCGGCTCTTGAGGGGTTTGTTTCTTCTGGTAAAGGTGAAATTCCATCACTCGTCGAGAATGATTTCGAGCAGGTTGTCGGGGAGATGGTGCCCGTGATTCGGCAGGGGCTTCAGGTCGCAAGGGAGGTGGTTCCCGTAGGGACCGCTTTGACGGGTTCTGGGTCGGTGTTCTTTAGCCTTTTAAAAGAAGGGGAAGAGGGGCTTTTTGAGGAGTTAAAAGCTCGGCTTCAGCCGCTTGGAGTCGTTTGTTACCTAAGTGATATCGTATCTCCTCAGAAGATTGGCATTTCATAGTCGGCGCGTACTTGCCAAAGGGCGTTACTTGTTTTACTCAACAGGTCGCACGCAAGTAGAGACAAAAGTATCGAGGTCGCGATAGTATCCCCCTCGGTTACGCTTACTTCGCACTGCCCGGTAGCCAAGTGGTAAGGCAGCGGATTTTGATTCCGCCATACGCAGGTTCGACCCCTGCCCGGGCAACTCTTCTCATTCCGATTTTTCCACTCCCGGTACTAGAGTGGCGCAGCAGTACAAATATTCGGTGTGTGGTGTGTTTTACGCCCTACACAACACGCCTAAGAAGGTGTAGTAAAAGGTCTTCACCTCGACATTGGAGCTCTCTGTGCCAGGACCACTTCTTGTTTTCGCCGGTCGTTCAAATCCCACCTTCGCCCAAGCTGTATGTGAAACTCTGGCGGTTTCGCCTGGAAAGATAGACGTCGTTCAGTTTAGCGACGGCGAGCTTTCCGTAGAGATCGGCGATAACGTGCGAGGCGGAGATGTCTTCGTGCTCCAGAGCACCTGCAATCCAGGGAATGACCACCTGATGGAGCTGCTCATTATCATCGACGCGCTGAAGCGGTCTTCGGCCGGCCGGATTACAGCGGCAATTCCGTATTTCGGGTACTCCCGGCAGGATAGAAAAGTGAAGCCCCGAGTTCCAATAACAGCGAAGCTTGTAGCTGATATGCTCACTACCGCCGGCGCTGATCGAGTTCTTACGATGGACCTTCATGCCGGGCAGACGATGGGATTTTTTGATATTCCCGTAGATAATATGTACGCCCTTCCGACGATGCTCCCGTATCTTCGCTCGAAGTTCGGAGTTGAGGGGGTGACGATAGTTTCTCCTGACGTTGGCGGCCTTGAGCGAGCTCGTCTTGTGGCTACCCGTCTGGATAACTGCCCGTTGGCGGTTATCGATAAACGTCGAGGTGGCGTTAATCGAGTGGCTTCGATGTCCGTAGTGGGAGATGTGGCGGGGCAGACCTGTATCATCGTTGATGACATCGCCGATACTGGTGGCACTCTTGTTAAGGCTGCCGAGACTTTGATTAAGGCGGGCGCTAAGCGTGTGATCGCCTGCTGCGTTCATCCTGTGCTCTCTGGTGAGTCTCGTTCTCGTCTGCGAGCAAGTCCGATTGAGGAGGTGATTGTCACGGATACTATCCCTCATACGAACTTCGATTCGGCTGACCGTATTACCGTGCTTTCGGTTGCGCCGGTATTCGCCGAGGCGATTCGAAGAATTCATTCAGATGACTCCGTGAGTAGCTTGTTTAGCTAGTCCGGGCTTGCTCCCTTTGAGAATAAAGTGAATCCGTTTTCCTTGGGCTGTTGGTGTAAAGCATAGTAATTGCTTGGTTTTACCGCCCGTCTTGCTTGCCGAGGCGGTTTGGAAACATCCTAGTCAGGGTTGATTTACCCTTAAATACCATATAAAACAGGCGCTTACGCTTTGTGCGGAATTAGGAGCGTTGGGCGCTACGAGTGTTCGCGTTTTGGGGCTGCTTGAGATTACGGGCCAGGCCCTTTACCCATTGTGTCGCTTCTGGTACCTTCCGGCAGCGATTTTTTTAAGGAAGTAAGCCGTGGAAAATTTCACAATCGAAGTATCTGAGCGAGCAGGATTAGGCAAAGGCGCTGCAAACCGTTGTCGCCGTGAGGGATTTGTTCCCGCAGTTGCATACCACAAGGCTGATGAGCCTCTTGCGGTTCAGGTTCCTCTCAAGGAGTTCACCGCACTCGCGTCGAAGGCTCGTCGTTCTCAAGTTTTCACATTCAAGAGCTCTTCTCCGAAGTTGAACGGAAAGGCAGCAATCGTGAAAGAGGTTCAGCAGGATTACCTCAAGGGCCGCGTTATTCACGTTGACTTCCAGACCCTCAAGGATGATGAGGAGATCACGATCGATGTTCCAGTGAAGATCGTTGGTGAGGCTCCTGGTGTTAAGCTTCAGCAGGGAATTCTTGCGGTTGTTACCCACGAAGTTTCTGTTCGATGCCTTCCTAAGAACATTCCAAACAGCATCACTGTAGACATTAGCGCTCTTGGCCTTGGTCAATCTATCCACGCTGAGCAGCTGGTTCTTGGTGAGGGAGTAATGCTTCACGACGAGCCAAATGAGACAATCGTGAGCGTGGTTGCTTCTCGTGCTGGCGAGGAAGAGGCTAAGCCTGCTGCTGAGGCAGCTGCTGCCGCTCCTGCTGCCGCTGCGGCTAAGGCCCCATCTAAGTAAGACTAGCGTACTATAGTCGTTAGAATCGTGAGCCCGGATTTTCATACCGTTGTAGGTCTTGGAAATCCGGGCTCGCGCTATGATGGCACCCGTCACAATATAGGGTTCGCTGTTGTGGACGCTCTTCGTGCCGCGTCGTTTCCACATGATGGTCGTGGAGTTGAGGTTGAATGTCGGCCTCTCGCTGGTCGCGCTATCTCAGGTTCTCTTGGGCACTCTGGTTGGTTGGAGCGTTCGGGTTATCTTGAGGCTCCGTTAAAGGTCGGAGACTGGTCTTCTACGCTCATCAAGCCTATCACCTTTATGAATCGGAGCGGTGAGCCGCTTGCTTCGTATCTCTCATTCCGAAAGATCCCGATATCTCAAGTTATCGTTGTGCACGATGAGATAGACATCCCATTCGGGACGGTCAGGATTAAGGTGGACGGTGGAGAAGGGGGCCATAATGGGCTCCGGTCGATATCGGCCCTGTGCGGGGGGAGAAATTACGTTCGGGTTAGGGTTGGGGTTGGAAAACCCCCGCCGGGAAGCCCGCTTTCTAAGGCCGAGGATGGTATCGCCACCTGGGTATTGAACCGGTTCTTCCAGGAAGAACAGCAGTTTGCGGAGGAGATGGTAGCCAAAGCCTGTGCTGCCGTGGTGATGATAGCCCGAGAGGGGCTCAAGGCTGCTCAGAATAAATTCAATAGGTAGGGGCGTATTTCTTCGGCTTCTAGGGGGGTAGGTGAGTTGTGTTTTGCCCCGATTCTGGTACACTTCGGCGGCTTTTAGGGTCGTGGCAATTTTGTGAGGGTGGTCGAAATCCCCCCGTGTCAGAAGGTCCCGAAACACACCGAGTGAGGCTTAGATGCCCGATTTTGCGGTGAAAAAGAGCAATGGAACGGAAGATATTTATTCGTAGGTAAAGGTGTCCAAATGGAAGTACGCCGATATGAGTCAGTAGTGGTTTTTAACCCTCGCTTAAGCGACTCTCAGGTCAAAGAAGAGGTAAAGAAGGTCGAGTCAGTGCTTGTTGCCAATCAGGCAACAATGCAGGGCGTTGATACCTGGGGCAAGAAAGAGGCTGCGTTCTCTTTCAACAAGCAGCGGTTCGGCTACTATGTTGTGTTCAACTACGAGGCTGCTAATCATCAAGCACCAAACGCTCTTCAGGCAGTACTCCGAATCAACGAGTCAGTTCAGAAGTTTCAAACCCACCTTATCAATACAGCGACTCGCAAGTTCAAGGGGAACCCAAAGCGTCTCCAGAACCCACGAGTTGATGGCGATGATTTCGACTACGGCAGTGACTCATACGAGTAGTCGCTTGCGCGGTTTGGTGCGTTAGTAAGAGAGTTGTTACGAAGGAGCTTTAGCAATGGAAGTCATTTTACGAGAGGATCACCTCCCACTTGGATACGTAGGCGACATAGTTCGCGTTAAGCGTGGCTACGCGCGAAATTTCTTGATTCCGCGTGGTGTTGCTATCGAGTCTTCCGCTCAGAACGACAAGGCTCTCAAGCACAAGCTTAGCGCTATCGTCGCAAAGCGTATCAAGAAGAAGTCTGAGGCTGAGCAGTTCGGCAACATTCTTCAGCAGATCATCGTAGAGTTCACTCTCAAAGTTGGTGCCTCTGGTAAGAGCTTCGGCGCTATCACCGCACGCGACATTGAGACAGCTCTCAAGAACCTTGGCTACACTGTTGATCGTCGACAGATTCGTTTGGTTGACGCTATCAAGAGCGTTGGTATGCACAAGGCAGAGGTTAAACTTCACTCTGAGGTAGCAGTTCCTCTTCAGATCAAGGTGCTTGCCGCTCAGGTTGTTGCTCCTCCAGCAGAGGGCGCAGCTAAGGGTAAGGGTAAGCGCGGCGCTAAGAAGAAGGACGCTGAAGAGGGTGCTGAGGGATCCTCTGACGATGCTACTTCAACCGAGGGCACAGAGTCCGAGGCTGCTGAGTAGTAATCGCGTAAAGCAGATACAGGACCGCCCTCCCGTTTTTTTGGAGACTGGGAGATGTCGGGTAATCAAGCGATTGAAACCCCTGATTCCTCCGATGGAGGTTCTGCTGAATATTTCGACAGCGTGACTGATAAGCAAAGCATCATGAGTTCCTGGCAGCGGAGATTTCCGCTCTTCTTGGGATTCATCGGTGCTTTTCTTATTTCATGGCTCGCGGTGCTCGCTTTGAGCTTCGCTTTTCGCTCTTCGCCATCCCAGACAGTTGAAGCGCCCAAAGCGGAGGATGCTTTTTCTAAGGCCGTTAGTTTGAGTGGGCAGGGAACTGTCGTTACGGTTCCTCATAATCAAAGCCTAAATCCCGGAGAAAAGGACTTCCTTCTCTACGCTTGGTTCAAGCTGAAGAACGAACTTCAAGATGGAGAGCGCGCGCCGTTTCTTGGGAAGTTTTCAGAGTCCTCTAAAACCAGGGCTGGTTACGCTCTCGCTCTGGTAGGGGGAGCCGATGGGATACGCCCTCACGTCTACTGGCAGAATGAGGCTGGTAAGGGGCGGTGGTACGCGTTTGCCTCAAAGGACATTCGTCCGCAACAGTGGTACCTGTTTGCTCTTACGTTCAGATCGAAGCGGTACCTCGGTGTTCACATGGCGCCGTACGGTCCAGAGTCGAGTCCTGAGGTGCTTGGTGGTTATGACCTTGAAGGTGAGATAGTTCCAGACAGCTCCGCTCCGCTTGAGATTGGAGCCGCGAGTTCGAGTAAATTCCGGGGGCGGGTTGGACCGTTCGCGATATTTCATGGCATCGACATCGCGCGAGATGGCGCGAAGATCGTAAAGCAGATCGCCCGCGAGCCTCTGTCCCTTCCAGACGAATTGGAAGAGTCTAATGTCGCGATATGGGGAGACCCGCGAAATGATCTCGGGCCCCAACACCTTGAGATTCAGGTAGGGCGACGTGCCGGGCGGGAGTAGCCGGAGCCTTGAGCGTTTAGTTTATCCGATTCAATCGTATGTGTCGGCGTCTCTTTGTTGGGCGGTGTGTAACCTTTGTGCCCGCGGCCTCGCCGGCCGCGGGTACAGACGTTGGTCTCTGTAACAGCTCTAGACATCAACGTTTTTCCTTCCCTGATCCCCTCTCAATACCATTTCAGTTTTAAAGCCAAAGTGCCGACTATTTGACTCGGTTGATAGTTTATCAGGAGTTTCTATGCGCACCGGTCGCGTTATTTGGCGATACGCACTGTCCGTGGCTCTCACGCTTGTGCCCGTGTTTGTGAGAGATGCTGCTGCCACGCCGCCATTCAGCTCAGATTATACCTATCGTCTGAGTAAGAAGATTACGGCGATTGGTTCTGCTCCGACCTATGACCGCACCTATCAAACCCTCGCGGCGGATAGTAAGCAGCTTACCTTCCAAGAGTTGGCGAGTGGACGCGTATTGGCGGCGTTCGCGTCTCAAGATCCCACTATCGATAATCTCGCGGGCTATGGAACGAATCGGGCGTCTGATATTAATAACTATTTCCAAGTTTACTGGATGGATAAGTACGCCGAGCTCCCCGCTGTATGTGTGAGCTGTTCGTCGGGTGGAACTACGGGAGACGCGGACAGCGTTAATCCGATTATCGGTGGACCAACCGGCGAAGAGGGGCGTTATGTGGCGTACGAGTCTGACAGCACGAATCTCTATTCATTTCCGGGAGTCGCTCAAGACGCGCATCAGATTTACGTTCACGATCGAAAATACGAGGCGAGTTTTCTCTCGTCTTCAAACTGCGACGCCGCCAACAATAGCGGCATAAAGCAGGGAGGAGACGGGCCTTCATATCTGTGGCAGCTCTCTGATGATGGACGAAAAATCCTCATGAGTTCGCAAGCCAGGAACATGATTGATAACCTCAATCCAACCTGTACAGATGGGAGCAACGTGATCGATCTCTTCGTAAGAGATGGAGGGAATTGCTACGAGCCTGGAACGGGAGCCTGTTATACATCGCTGTTGTACGACGACCTTGGATACCACGCTGGCGAGAATACCGTAGTCGCGCTGAATAACCACAGCTACAACGCGAGGATGTCTCCTGACGCTTCCGTCGTCGTTTTTGACACGCAGGCGACGAATCCTGTTCGATACAATCCAGATACGCGCGGCTTTAGAGATATCTACTACCACATGGGTAACGATTTCTCTCTCATCTCGCAGGCGCAAATCCCATTCTGTTCCGCCACGGGAGTGTTGCAGCCACTGCGTAACGATAATGGCGCCGCAAACGGAGACAGCTTCAAGCCGAGCGTTGATTCGACTGGGCGGTATGTCGTCTTTCAGTCAACGGCAACCGACTTAGTGGTGCGAGATCCAAACCCAGCGATGGTGTGCGGTAGTTCGGGAGCCCCTCATCCGGTCACTTTTGAATACGTTGGCACGAATAGTGTCAGTCAAATTTATCTTTTCGATAAGCTGAATACTCGGGTCGAGATGATTAGTTTAGCGTACAACGCGAGCGCGAGCGCTACTCCCATCGGTGGAAACGGAGCCAGCACCAACGCGCGAATCAGCAAGGACGCACGGTTTATCGTCTTTGAATCTGTAGCAACAAATCTTATGGCTACGACAACAACTAGCCACAAGAACATCTTTTTGTATGATCGGGTGTTAGATAAGACAGACCTAGTAACACCAGGGACGGGAGGAACTGGTATCAACGCTGATGCTGATATCACTCACGTAAGTGGTACTGGCTTCACGGTCGCTTTTCAAACTCGCGCCTCTGATGTGGTCGTAAACGACGCGGACCAGGGTGGCGCTATTCCGACCTGCGGCGCGCAAGCGTGCCAGCAGGTGTATCTGGCTCAAAGCGCTTGTCAGAGTGACACGGACGGCGATCTGATTCCAGACTGCGCCGATCTCTGCCCGAATGATAGAAACAAGACAGAGGCTGGATTCTGCGGATGTGGAAAATTAGAAACTGATACCGATAATGATTTCTCACCAGACTGTATCGATCTGTGTGATAACGACGCCACCAAGACAGTTCCTGGCTCCTGTGGATGTGGAGTGTCTGATGCCGATTCGGATTTTGATGGTGTCGCTGATTGTATTGATCAGTGTCCTTCGGATGCCTCAAAAACAACGAGCGCTGGGCTGTGTGGCTGTGGGGTTGCCGATACCGATACGGATGGCGATGGATCGCCGGATTGTGTTGATAAATGCCCCGCCGACAGTACGCGCAGATCCGCCACAAGTGGATGTGCTTGCTCCGCTCTGAAAGAGAACCCAGGAGTTTGTGGATGTAACGTCGCGGACGTGGATAGTAATGGGAACGGAGCTGTCGATTGTCTTGATCCAACCGCGGCGTCTACTCCTTCCACCGCCAAGTATGACGTGTCAAAAGTTCTGTTAGGGAAAGGAAAGTCTGTCTTTACGCTCAGACTCATGGCGCAGAAGTTCTCCGGTAAGGTGAGCTACACCATGACGCTTAAGAGAGGCACCGCTTCAGAAACGAAGACGAGCACCTCACCGTTCTTTACCTTCAAGAATCTGCGTAAAGGAAACTACACTGTTACGTATACGGTTTCTGTTGGATCCGGGGCGTCCAAGGTGACATCGAAGATCAGTTCGGTTGTTGTGAGTGTGAAATAGTTATTTGTAGCCGGGCTATGCGTCACAAAAGACATTTATTGTAACAACTGAGTAATCAAGGTAACTGTTGTCTTATTGGCCGAGGGAAGCATGATTAAGGTAAAGATAGTGGCGCTAGCAACCCTGTTTCTCGCCATGTGTGGGCCTAGCGGTGTACATGCTGAGTGCCACTTCCCCCAATACCTATCTCGACAGACCGGCGCATGTGTGAGTTCAGCGGAATGTCTCTCTGGATCCTCTGGAGAGCTTAGTTGCACGCGCGGCGTACCTCCTTCGTGTGCTTGTAATACGTCTTCACTATCAGCACCAGCCAAACCCCCTTCGTCGGGTAAGGCTCCAGTAGGAAGCAAGCCACCAAGCGCTCGCAAGCCAACGAAATGTCGAAGTGGGCAGCAGCTTGTGTGTCGTGGTGGTAAGTGTGACTGTAAACAGGTGGGCGGAAAAGGTCGAAGCGCGGATAAGGGTAAGCAGAAAGGGGCTCCGAAAAAGGGAGCTCCAGGAAGGGGCAAGGGGAAGGGCAAGAGCGGTGGGGGTTCGGTGCCTGATAAAAGGGGCTCAACTACTTCGGCTCCCGCGATTGGAAATAGCGCCCCATCTTCTCAGCCAAGTAATGGTGAACCGACGGGAGGGCAATCAGGGAATCCTCCTCCGGAGGTAAGTGGAGGCGGTGGTTCCTCGGATTCGTCCGAGCCGGAAGGCGCAACCGATCATGGATTACATCAAGTGTCTGTAGATTTGGGCCTACAGATTGATCCTGAGGTATTGGTGAAGTGTAAAAACGACTTCCAAAAAGTGGTGTTGGGTGTCGAGGACGCCTATGGGCCGGCTCTTGATATTTCGACCTGTCAATTCAAAG
>CANLCB010000047.1 GCA_947488865.1 Deltaproteobacteria bacterium
AGCCCCGAAAGGTGGATGCTAGTTTGCTCTTGGTCGGGCGAGATTCGAACTCCCTCCTTCTCCACCAGGGCTGGAAGGTGGTCCGCTACTTGGCGGGCATCCTCTGGTCTATTTGCCGCTAAGAGGGTTTTCGCAACAAGTAGTTCCGCGTCAATTCGAGCGGAGCCGTGAAGCCCCTGAGTAGCGCTTCGGGCAGCCGCGAGAGCTCGCTCAGCTCGACGTTGAAATTCGCCGGGCGCTACGTTGAGCCAGAGGTCAATAACCGCTGCCCACTTTGAGGAATTTCCAGGCGAGGCCTTCGCCGCTTTTACGAGTAGTTCGGCACTTTCATCGACGTTTCCTGCGTTGAGGTGGAGGGCGGCGAGCTTTTCAAGTGCCGGTACGAATGAGGGATGTTTCTTGACAAACACGCTCAAACTTTCCTTGAGGCCGGCGTCGTTGGCAGAGGTCTGAACGAGATGCGCATAGGTAAGTCGAGTCTTCGCCTCGGTCATCTCGCCTGAAGAATACCCGACCTTCTCAAGCTCTCGCTGATAGTTGAGGGCAGCGTCAACTTTTCCCATCTCCTCGGAGATATCACGGGCGAGTTTGAGCGCTCGTTCACTTGGGGCATCCGCTACGAGAATAGACAGGTTGTCTTGCGCCGCGGTTCTATTGCCGAGAGCTCTGTTGAGTTCGACAGCGCGATACATTACCTCAGAGCTGGCATGGCTTGCGGCGCGGGTTTCATCCAGAACTCTCAGGGCTTCTCGCTTGTCGCCAAGATGCTCAAGGCATACCGAAAGTTCTACCCGCGCGATAATGTTGTCAGGATCTCTTGAGAGCACGTTCTCCCAAAGCCCTTGAGCGGCTTTCCATTCGTGACTCGCCATGTAATTTCGAGCTTTGATAAAGAGATCGAAAAAGGCTTGGCGAGAACGTTCTGCCGCGCGCAACTTCCGCTCTCTGAGGTAGCCTTTGAGTCCAAAGAAAAGCGCCACAATCGAGGTCGCGATGACGCCTACGAAGAATACTCCGATGTAGATAACCCCAGCGTAGGTGGTCAGTGATAGGTTCGGGCCTAAGGTAATCGTGGCTGAGGACGAATTTGTTAGGGTGATGTAGAGCGCCGCGGCGATGATGAGTCCGAGAGCAAGGAAGCGATTGAATTGTCGGAGCATTCCGAATCCTCTGGTAAGGCACGAATTGAATGGTCCGGACATCCTACCCCGGCGAGATTCGGGGTGTACAGTGGATTGGAGCAGTGGATGATATCAAAAAAAACGCCGAGGATGTTTCCATCCCCGGCGCCCTCTACAGCCGACCTTTATAGAGTCTGCTTATATGTTAGACGCCACAGCGGCCTCTGCCTCTACTGGTTCCTCAGGGACAACCGCTCTAGCCGCAGCCGCCGCTGAGCTTGATCGACGCACGATAACAGGCGAGTTGATCAACAGGGTCGTTGTGTCGGCCAAGCGATGGTACTTAATGTCGAAGCCTTCCTTGTCGATTACGAAGTACTTCTCGATAACCTTGACCATCTCCTCACGAAATCCGGCCATCTCTTCGTTTGTAAGACCAGTTCGGTCTTGAACAAGCACGAAGTGCAATCGGCTCTTTGCTAATTCTTTGCTTTCGTTGCTCTCACCGAAGAGCTTTTTCTTGAGCGCCTTAAACACGATTTGAAACTCCCTCAATTACCCGGAAACCCCGTTAATTCGAATGTAGCCGCATTTAAGCAGCCCGTATAGATGAAAACCGCTATGCGTTCACACCTAATTTGCGAGTGATGCGACTCCAGAGTGAACCGCCGTCGAATGTAGGTACCGGAATCTGCTCTCCGCATACGCGTGCCGCGATTCGAGTAAATGCCTGACCGGCTTTCGACTTCTGGTTGTACACAACCGGCTCGCCCACGTTTGCGGCCTTGATGATGTCCTCATCGCGCTCGATAACCCCAAGAATCTCAACGCCAAGGATATCCTGAACGTCTCGAACCGAAAGCATATCTCCCTTTCGGACCATCTCGAAGTCGATTCGGTTGATTATAAGGCGAGATTCAATGCCCTTAGAGGAAAGAAGCCCCACAACTCGGTCCGCGTCTCGGATTGCTGATACCTCAGGGGTGGTAACAACGATTGCGGACTCAGCGCCAGCGCACGCGTTGCGGAAGCCCTGCTCGATACCCGCCGGCGAATCCACAAGGATGTAGTGGAACTCACGTCGGAACTGCTCAAGAACGTAACGAACCTCTGCCTCGTCGATGACGTCCTTGTCGTCTGTTTGGGACGCTGGAAGAAGGTAGAGGTTGTTCGACTTCTTGGACTTAATGATGGCCTGAGCTGGTTTGCAGATCTTCTTTGCCACGTCCACGATGTTGAACACGATTCTGTTCTCAAGGCCGAGGATAACGTCGAGATTTCGAAGTCCGATGTCGGCGTCGATTACCAACACTCTCTGTCCCCGAAGCGCGAGCGCCGCGCCAAGGCTGGCGGTGGTGGTGGTCTTACCTACGCCGCCCTTTCCAGAGGTAATAACGATAACCTCTCCGAGGTCTTTCTTGCCCGTTCCGGTGTTGTTTCTCGTGCTCATCTATTATTACTCCCTTCTACGTGACCAAACAGTTCTTGATAGGTAAGGCTCTACTGCAATTACGTTCCCCTCGACGCGAGCGATCTCTGGAATTCCACCACGAGGGGTGCTCTCGAAGTTCTCGGCCCCAGAACCACGGGATATTACGAGCCCGATTCGGAGCTGGGTTGGCTGGAGGTTCAAGCTAAAAATAACTCGCCCTCCACCGCTTTCGTCATAGGCGCCCGCGTGAGCGATGCCACGGAGGGTTCCCAAAATTGCGATATCTCCACCGGCGACTACCTCAGCGCCGGAATTGACGTCACCGAAGATGACGATTGAGTGCTCTGTCTCCACTTTCTGGCCGGAGCGAAGAGTGCCGTACACGATACGGGTGTCTGGCTCGTCCCAAAGCATCGGATTGGTTGAAGGAGTTGAGCGATTCTCGATGCTGTCTATGCCATCGAAAAGACTAACATTTTTCTCTGTCGTGGTGGGTTTGTTCGCGCTCCGAGAACCGCCAAAGATAGAGAGGTTGCCCGGAGGGGGCGTGCCATCAATCGTTGTCTGATTTTGAAGGCTCGACTTGCCCATGCTGGGTTTAAGTTTTGATCCTCTCACTGAAACTTTGAATTCGGATGAGAGCAGGGAGGTGAGAGCGCTAACGATCTCTTCGGCTGGCTTGCGTCCTACCCATTCAAAAGCGACATCGTTCCCCTGCAGGAACGAACGGCGTGATTCAAGGAACTCTCTTGCTGCCTCAATCAGATCTGCCGCGTCGACGCGACCATCTATTCTTAAGACAAGGCCTTCCGCTGTTCCGCGGGCGGTTATCACGCTGCTTCTAATTTCAGTTTCTGCTTCTTCAACTGGTGCTGATGTCGCGGCGCTGTGAGGGGGAAGAGGTGATGAGGAGTTTGCGAAACCTACATCATCATCTTCAGTGAACGAACTATCCATAGTACTCCAAGAACAGGGAGGCGCATTGTAGAGCCGCAATATGAAAAAATCTAGGAAAAAGAGTTTTGCGAAACTCGCTTTATCTCTAAAAATCTTCACAAGAACCGTTGCTTTTTGTGACACCTCAAAGCGCAAAAGAAATCTATTCTGATGCAAATAGTGCGGTGACAGCTACGTCCAAGCAGGTTACTTTAAGCAACTTATACCAAAGTGGCGATCCCGGCGTCAACAAACAAGTTTTGAAAAACTTCCCTTTAGAGGAAGAATTACTCGCCACACATTCTTTGAAGCTCATCTTTTGTTGTTCAAAAAATATCCGACTCCCTTGACTTCGCGAGGAGCTTGATGTCGGACGATTTCGCGATGATGTGGAGTGCTGTAGTCTTGTGCTCGTTTGCCAAGGAGAGGAAAGGCTCATGCTGACTCAAAGTGCCCGTCTCATCAGTAGTGGGTTTGGAAGTGGTAACGTTCAAAAAGCACCGGGCACCGTAGGCTCCGTCGCGGCGGTGTGCGCATGGCTTCTCATCCGACATTTCGATGTGTGTACTCCGTTGGTGGCGGCAGTGATTGTATCCCTCATTGGGCTAGGGGCGGTCTCGATAGCGATTCGGGGGCAGCTCGATACGGATCCTCAATGGATTGTGATTGATGAATGGGCCGGAGTGTTTATCGCTCTCCTTTCGACAGACCCACAGAATTTTTTTCACGTGCTTCTTGCCTTCGTTGGCTTTCGGCTCTTTGATATCGCGAAGCCAGGACCGGTTCGATGGGCCGAAGACCTGCCAGGAGCTCTTGGAATAATGGCGGATGATATTGTGGCGGGGATGTTAGTCTTCGTTGGGCTTCTGGCGTATCAAACGATGTAGGGAGAGTATGGGCCCCTCATTTCACCGACTCCGTCCTCTTCTTCTAGCCGCTGGGCTCTGTGTCAGCTCGTGTGTCGCCGGATGTTCCCCTGGATACGTGTTGCGAGCCGCCTATGAGCAGGGGAAAATCCTGAGCGCTCGGCGTTCCATTGATGATGTGTTGAAAGATCCCGCTACTCCCGCTGAGCAAGGCGAGAAGCTTCGTATCGTTCTCGACGCGCGAGCTTTCGCCGAGTCTCAGGGGTTAAATCCCGGCGACTCGTTTACCACCTACGCGAATGTCTCTCGCGACCCTTTGGCGTGGGTAGTTGTGGCGTCTCGTAAAGATTCCTTTTCGCTCTATACCTGGTGGTTCCCGATTGTTGGGCGTGTTCCGTACAAAGGGTTCTTTGATAAAGAAGACGCGGAGCGTCAGTACAATGATCTTGTGAAGGAGGGGTATGAAGGCTCGATGCGTGGCACTGAGGCTTTTAGCACGCTCGGGTGGTTCAACGACCCTGTCATGTCTACGACCCTTAAAAACAACCCAGTGCGAATCGCCAACACGGTCATCCACGAAAGTGTTCATTCAACGGTCTGGATTCCTGGTAGCGTCAATTTCAATGAGAGTTTGGCGAACTTCGTCGGCTCTGTGGCATCAGTTGAGTTTTGGACTCGTCGGGTAGAAGAGTGTGAGCGCGTCGGCGCCGAGTGCCCACAGGACCGAGAACGTCTTGAGGCAGCTCGGAGAGATACCGATGCTCAGTATGAGTTAAGCCGTGTTATGGATGAGCTCTACGCAGCTTTGGAAACTCTCTACGGAGACAATTCTCTCGCATCGGAAGAAAAGGTCGCCCGCCGAGTGCCCTTGTTCTTTAAGGTCATGGCTCCCTTTTACGCGAAATACCCGAAGGCGAATGTGCTGAGAGAGGTCAACAACGCGGACATCATGCAGCTTAAGCTGTACGTGACAAACCTGGGGCTATTTAAGGATTTGTTTGCCAAAGTAGGGGGCGACCTTCGGCGCTTTCTTGAGGCGATTCGTCAGGTGGAATCGGAAGTAAAGAGGGATTCCAGTAAAGAACCTTTTGTTGTGCTCAGAGACATAGTAGGAAAAGCGCCATGACAACATTCGCTGATAGACTCCAATCCTCAATCGATACGACAAGAAGCGCTTTGATCGCCGGGTGCGATCCCGTCATAGATAAACTGCCACGGTTTCTGATCGATCAGGCCGCAGCTCAATCCTCCACAGACGATGAGTTTATCGAGCGAGCGCTCGCTCCCTTCTGTGAGGCCTTCTTTGAGGCGATTAAAGGACGAGTAGCGGCAGTAAAGCCAAACATCGCGTTCTTCGAACAGTACGGTCTGACTGGACTCTCAGTGTTCAAGCGTTTGTGCGATGCTCTTCGCGCGGCAAAGATACCTGTCATCATTGACGCTAAACGTGGCGACATCGGATCTACCGCGGCTGCTTACAGCGCGGCGTTCCTGGGTTCAACCACAGTACGTGGACACGCTTATACCGCCTTTGAGGGGGACGCGCTCACGATTAATCCGTTCCTCGGTTTCGATACCCTAGAGCCATTCGTTACGGATTGTGAACGCGCTGGTAAGGGGCTTTTCATCTTGCTTCAAACGTCAAATCCAGGAGCGAAGGATATTCAGGGACTTTCGGCCAACGGAAAAACTGTGACCCTCCATGTCGCTGAATGGTTGGCGAAAAACGCTCCTCGTCTGGTCGGCTCCTGCGGATGGTCTGGTCTCGGCGCGGTGGTTGGAGCGTCGTACCCTGATGAGGCGAGAGCCCTGCGCGCGATCCTTCCTTCAACTCTTTTCCTCATGCCAGGCTTTGGTGCTCAAGGCGCCGGCGCTGATGACGCGGCCGCGGGCTTCGGCACTCAAAATGGTAAGCGAGGGGGCGCTCTTGTGAATGTTTCTCGTGGATTGTTGGAGGGGACCGCGACCTCTCTAGAGACTCTTCGAGAGCTTATTAGTTCGAACGCGGACAAGTTTAACGGGCAGCTTAAAGGTGCTTTGGCGTAGTGTTTTTAAGGGCTTTTCGGCCCGTTTGACTTTACGCTATCCCTCACGCACCATGAGAGTCTCATGGCAATACTTCCTCCGGGTTCATCAAGAACCCCTCCAAACAATTCCCAAGTCGTTGATTCAAATATCGGCGGGCTCGTTCAGTACGAAGACGACGGCGCCATGATTCTCGGTGTTATCACCGGAACGAAGCGAGACAAGTTCACTGTATTAAATATTCGTGGTCGAGAGTTTGAGCTCCCCCGCCCCCGTCTCTACCGACTACCACCGGGAGCGTCCGCAAGTGGAGGAACTACAGCCGCTCGAGTAGAAGCGCTCAAAGCGATCGGTGAAGCCATAGAGAAAGAAGCCGCTGCTCTTGATGTGAAAGAACTTTGGAGCTTCGTGCATGAGGATGTTCGGCTCTATGAGGTATCAGAGCTTTGTAAGAGTTACTTCGGCGCTGATACTCCCGAGCGACATGCGGGGCTACGACTCGCGCTCATCCGAGAGAAGGTTCACTTCAAACGTGATAAGGAAGGCTTTGAGCCACGTGCGGCTGATGTCGTGGAAGGGCTTATGCGGGCTGAAGAGGCTCGCAAACGCAAGGTGTCTGTTCGAGACACCACTCTGGCGTTTGTAGCGCAGCGATTAAAGGACCCGCAAATTCCAATCCCATCTGAGATTAGTGAGAACCTCATTCTGATGGGAGAAGTCGCCGCTGGAGTTGCTCATACTGATCCGGCTCGTCAGAAGGAAGGAAAGGAGCTCGTGCATCTGTGCGCTGAGCAGCTCCGCATTCCAGAAAATCTCTCGATTGAGAAAAAAGCCTTCGATGTGTTGGTAAAGGTGGGGTACTTCCACAGAGATGCCAACCTTTCCTTCATTCGGCATGACATCCCAACGCACTACAGTGCGGCCGTTCTCGCGGAGGCTGAATCGTTGGTAGTTCCGAAAACCATAGACGAATATCCAGCGGAGGATAGAGAGCTCCGACAAGATTTCACCCGACTGCACGCGGTCACCATCGATGATATCTCAACACAAGATATGGACGACGCGCTTTCTATCGAGCAAACCGCGGAAGGGTACCAGCTTGGAATTCACATCACCGATGTTTCCTGGGCAATCAAGCCGGGAACGGCTCTTGATGAGCTCGCTCGACGGCGCGCGACTTCGCTTTACTGCGCGGACCGTACCGTCAACATGCTGCCAGAGATCTTGTCTGAGTCGAAGTTAAGTTTGAAACAGGGCGAGGTTCGACCAGGGCTTTCGGTCATCATCAATCTCTCGCAAAACTTAGAGATTCAATCCTCTAAAGTAGTCCCTTCATTTGTGAAGGTGGCGCAACGCTACACCTATGACGACGTTGACCTCTTGCTCGATCATGAAGACCCAACGGTTATGTTGCTGTACCAGGTAGCGGCGGCGTGCGAAGAGAACCGTATTCGTAAAGGAGCGGTACGAGTTCACCGTCGTGAGGTCGTGCCATTTCTAGAGGCCGACGGCTCGATTCGACTCCTAGAGATTGAGGAAGAGAGCCCCGCGCGATCACTTGTTGCGGAGATGATGGTTCTCGCGAACTCGCTGATGGCTGAATTTGCCGCCTCGAAGAATATCCCCGTGGTGTATCGAGGGCAGGAGCGTCCTGACGCTAACGCGACTGAGGCATTAAACGGAGTGCCTGAAGGTCCAGCCAAAGACTTCACAGCTCGTTCGAAACTCAAGAAGTCAACCATGACCTTTGAGCCTCGATACCATGCGGGGCTCGGTTTGGACGCGTACATCCAAGCGACCTCGCCGATTCGTCGATACATGGATCTCTGCCATCAGAGGCAATTTATTGGATACTTCCGAAGCGCCAAGCCGTGGGCGACGAAAGCTGATCTTGAGCCACTCTCACATGAAGTTGAAGTTCACTTAAACGCCGCGATGTTGGCGAGTCGTGAGACGAGAAAGTATTGGCTCTTACGATACCTTGAGCAGCGGTCGAGAAGCAAAACGATTGGTGGCACCGTTGTTCGGCAAGACACTAAATCACCACTTGTTGAGCTGGATGAGATCTACATCACCGTGTTCGTAAAATCTCAGCGGCCGGCGCGGATTGGAGAGCAACTTAACCTTAAGGTGTCCTCGGTAGATCCGCAGGCTGATTATGTTCGGTTGGAGTTGGTGTAGGAAGACCGTAGCTTCCTTACTCCAAGTTTAGGCGCCGAGAGAGGCGACGCCTGAGTTGTGCCTAGTACTGAAACTTTATTCAGCGCAGCCCACGAATCTCGCCGTTCCTGTTTGAGAGGTTGGTGAGCTCGGAGTCCAGTTCCCCACTTGGCGCCATTCGAACTGTCCTTGAGACCCGTTCGCACAAACGCCCCAAAAGGCGTACGGCGCCGAAATGCGGTCGCCCGCGCTATCAAGCTCGATAGTTCCGGTCACACCTTCATATCCATTGGCAGCCTGAACGAACCGGTCATATATCGAAGCAATTGAAACAAGCTGCGAAGCCCTCTCAACTATTTGCACAGCGTCATACGCCGCTAGGGCAAAAGCATTCGGTTCCTGACTTCCCATGGCCTGTGTAATCGAGATCGCCTCAGAGAGGTTGTCCGCTGGAATGGTTGTTAAGGCGCTCGGTAACGCGTCGACTTGGGATGCGAATGTCGCCGCGGTTGGATTGTCGATGATAGAGCTTACCTGAGCAGAGCCGTCGCCAGCATAGAGAGCGACTCCCTTTAGCGCAGGCTCCATAGATAGTGACGCAAGAAGCTCACTTACCTCTCCGAATCCCGCGATAAAAACGCCGACGGTCGATTTTCCAGATTGGGTTGCCGTAACGGCGGACGCAACTTGCGCGGCTACGCCGCCGAAGTCCGACGTTTGCGATGTTGGATAGGTGACCGGAGGCTGTGTTGAACGACCTGCCGCCTTTGCATAGCTGTTGAGCGAGTTAATCAGTCCCTGATTACCCGTGTCAGCTCGACCAACGGTCACGATTGATGTGCGATTGCGAGCGGTCATTAAAGCAAACACCGCGCTACTCTCTACCTTGTCAGTTGGAACCAATCGATATGCGGCGTCATTGGCGATGGCGAGAGACGACGCGGTGCTTCCGGTGCTAATCACGAGCGCGCCGGCGGCGTTTGCGATTGGTAACACCTGCGCTAACTGAGAGCTCGACTGAGGGCCGATGATTGTGGTGATTCCCTGATTAATCAGCTCTTGAGCTCCCGCGGCAGCGACGGAGGGATCGCTCTGAGAGTCTTTCACTTCAACGGCTATCGTCACTCCACGCGCCTTGGCCTCGTCGACCGCTTGATAGATCGCGGCCTGAGTCTCCTCTCCGAGGGAGCTGCCCACTCCCGAAAGATCCAGGAGCGCTCCGATCGTGATGTCAGCGGGGGAATCACTAGAACTGCCGCCACAACCACTGGCTACAGAGGAAAAAAGGGCGGCACTAAGGAGAAGCGATGAGAAAGAGATAAGTTTCATGAGCGAACGCTACAGCGAAGGCAGTGTTCTTAAAAGTCTCATTTTTTGGATTCTTGATTCATCTAGGAGTGCGCTCAAGCAAATCCCTAATCACGCCCGAGAACTCAGATCTGATTTCTCATCGGAGCACTGCAACTCAAGAACAGATGTAGGATGAGAGGTGTAAAGGAGTCTCGTGTGGCTAGTATAGAACCGGGGAGAAAACATCAGGGGGCCTCAACTCCCCTAGCGAAAGTGTCATCACAGAACGTGGATGCTGGGAGTTGGCTGCGACCGGCTAATGGATCTGAGTTTGATACATTAAAGTGCCCTTCGGCTGAACCAGCGAACGAAGAACGTCCGCCCGCGAGCCACAAGTCCGTCGTGACGAAGAGAGCCGAACGGTTATTAGAGCCGAGTCTCCTCAGCGTCGCGCTGCGTGAAAGCATCGAGATTTACCTCACCGTCGGAAAGTTTTACGCGGAGCGCTTCGCCCTCTCTTCGCCCACCATTCGACGTGGACAGCAAGTATTCTGTATCGGCCTGATCGGCGCTATGGCTATGGACTTGGGAACGACACTCGGTGTTGTCGGAGCCACGATTGTGCTCGCCTCAGCGGCTTTTAAAAGCAACGATCACGTTCGGGCGCAGGGGATTCTTGGTAACCTTCTTACCATAGTTCACACAGCGATGTTGGGAGACGTGCCTGCCACGGTAGCCAATGTGACTGGCTGTTTGCGGAACGTAGTACAAGCTATGATACCTGACGGGCGGAAAGACGCTCGGACGGCATCGGCGATTATCGGAGCAGGTGTAGGCGTAGGTGTATTTTCGGTCTTCTCAGATGTCTTTCCGTTGTTACGGGTTGAGAATATACCGATGGCGGGCTCCATGCTGTTTGCGATCTCTGGTGCCTTTCCGAAGAGTCTCAGTTCTCTCAGTCGAGTAACCGGACTAGTCGGGTGCGTTTCGTACATTCCGTATCATCTGAGTCGAGTGGAGATGTCGATCCCGTCGCT
>CANLCB010000048.1 GCA_947488865.1 Deltaproteobacteria bacterium
AGGAAGATGCTAAATCGAGCTCCCTCACCCGGCCCCGAGACTAACTCGATCATTCCCTGATGCAGTTCCACGATGCGTTGAACGACCGCGAGCCCTATCCCAAGACCGTCAGCGCCTCGATCGGCTCCCGAGCCTCGAGAGAACATGTTAAAAACTCGCCCCGCGTCCTGAGAACCAATACCGGGCCCATTATCCGCGACAAATATTTTAGCGAACTGTCCTACGCCTCGCTGTGCATAGCCCTCGAACCCAATGTGAATCTCAACATTCTCTTTATCACTGTACTTGATCGAGTTTGTGACGAGATTCTGGAACACTCGACGGAAGAGATCCGCGTTCCCCCAAACCGTCGGCAACTCATTCATCTTCACCTGGACATTTACTGCGTGATCGATGTTGATATCAGTCATAACCTCTTTCATGAGAGGCGTAAGAGCGGTGTGTGAGAATTTAGCTCCGCTAAACCCTATTTTCGCGAACTCATACATCGCTTGAACAACACCAATCAGTCGCCGAGTCGACTCCACCGATCGATTAAGTAACGCGACCGTTCGCTCATCGAAACTCTTCGTATGAGTATCGAGAATATACTCGATTTTTAGGATTAATCCGGCCAGAGGCCCTCTAATATCGTGCGCAATGGTAGCGCAGAAATCGTCCAGGCGCCGGTTTCGATCCTCGAGCCTGAGATTGGCCTCTGTCAGACGTTCGCGAATAAACTCCATCTCTTGCTCGAGTCGTCGAATGCGAAGCATATCTCGAATGGCGTGCCCCATCGCGTCGACCCAACCCACATCTCGGACCACATAACGCTTCTGAGCCTTGGCGATGTTTCGGATAGTTTTAGGATCGTTACACTCGGAAAGAATCAGAACATCAGGTTCGTTATCTCTAAGCTTCAACTGAGCAAGAAGCTCCTGGGTCTGAACCTCTGGAATATCGTAATCCAGAACAACAACATCAAACTCCTGCTTTGAAAGAGCGGCTAAATATTCATTCAGGGAATGCGTCTGCACAACTTCCGAATGAGGAAGAGCCTTGGATAATCCCTCTAGGCCACTGCCATCATGGGCGGACGGGCCGTTGAGGATAATTACTCTCTCGGGGCAACGTTCAGTAGTCACAAGCACCTCAGGTTAAAAAGAGTGCACGATAGACCCTGTCACATCGGGGTTCGTTAACGCGGCGTTCTAGGATTCGAAAGATCGTACGACGTACTACACTGCTTTGCGTAAGTAGTTCTTGAGTCGAATGAGCGCCCGAGAGCGAATCTGGGAGGCTCTGGACTCCGTTACGCCCAAGATCTCGCCGATTTCCTTAAGATTCAACTCTTCATAAAAATAGAGACTGATGACCAAACGCTCCTTCTCGGGAAGACGGTCCAACGCTCGCGCGATAACCCCGACCTTCTCATTTCCAAGAAGTCGGTTTAGAGGGTCCTGCCCCTTGCTTGCGAGCCAATCCTCCGCCTGGAAGCGCTCCTCTCCGTGCCCAAACCCCAACTCCTCGAAGCTGAGCATCACAATGCTGCCCACCTCTCCAAGAAGTCCCTGAAGCTCCTCAATGGAGACACCAAGCTCCTGGGCCACTTCCTCATCAGACGCCGGACGACCGAGCCGTTGTTCGATGCGATGATAGGCCTGCTCAATTTTGTGAGACTTGAACCGCAAAGAGCGTGGAAGCCAATCTTGGGATCGGAAGCTATCCAAGATAGCTCCTCGAATACGAAATTGAGCGTAGGTGCTGAAGTTCGTTTCATGCTTGGAATCGTATTTCTCAAGCGCGTCCACAAGGCCAATAATTCCGGAGTTGAGCATCTCTTGAAGGTCAACATCTTTGGGCAGTCGACCCGAAAGACGATGCACAACCTTCTTAACCAGCGGCAGGTAGCTTCTAATGAGCTCCTCTCGCTCAAACTCGTCGATAGTTTTGTATGCTTCTACGGCTGAACGTTTAGGCTTGACCACCGTTTATCTCCTCATAGATCGCCATTGCTCGAACCGATAGCAAGTAAACGAGTCCTATTCCCGCTGATGCTGCCAAGCAACGGTAGACTATCTTACTTGTTCGGACCCCTTCCTCTAAGCCACCGATGCATAAAACCACACAAGCCGCCACAATCGTCACACAACAGAGCAACCTCAATGACCGAGGTCCACTCCTTTGTGGTTGTTTCTTAGTAGCTTGCTTCTTCGCCATACGACGTCATCTCCAGAAGCTGTCGGAAGAAGAACTGCATTCCTCCTTTGAGAGTGGCTTCAGGTCTTTGCTCTGCTACTTTACGAGCGATCGCGGCTATTGATAACGCCGCCTTGCTCGACGGGAATTCCGCCGAGATGGCCCGCTGCTGCATCACACACTCTCGAACGGTTCCATCCGCGGGAATCCATCCAAGATAACGCACCTGAACTTTCAAAAACCTCTCTACCGCCCGTTCCAGCTTTTTAAATGCCGCCGTCGCTTCTCCTTCATCAGCAACGTTATTAACCACCACAGAAAAATTCTTTTCACCGTACGTCGAACTCAAAACTTTGATGAGCGCGTAGGTATCAGTGAGAGATGTCGGTTCACCATTGATAACGCAAACTACCTCCGCCGCGGCGCTGTTGAAGTACATAACGTCGGAGCCGATACCAGCTGGAGTGTCGATCAGAAGATAGTCGTATCGATACGCTATCCGCTCAATCTCCTCCAACAACAGTAACTTCTCCTCAGACTTGAGCTCATGGAGCTCCTCAACGCCACTGGCGGCCGGAATGATGGAGATACTTCCCGGCCCCTCAACAACTATATCGTCCAATTTGAGCGATCCCTTTAGTACATCGTTAAGAGTTCCTTTCGGCTTTAGATTCAGGAGCACATCTACGTTAGCCAATCCGAGATCGGCATCGAGAACCAGAACAGAATATCCCAAAGAAGCTAATGCTATCCCTAGGTTAGTCGTCGTATGGGTTTTTCCTACCCCCCCTTTTCCGCTCGTAACGCTCATGACACGCGTTACCGCCTGCGGTCGCTTAGAGCCTGATTTTTCAAGCTTTTCTACATTCATCCGTGATCCGTTCTGGTGGTCCATCACTCAATACTCCTTCCGTTTTGATTCAAATTCCTTTTCTTCTGGCTCGCGTTACTTCCCACATTTACAAAGACTTCCAGTGTCCTCGGCTAACCGCCTGTATTCATTGTCTCGGCATCTCCCCTCTACTCGTCTATTCCTATAACTCCAAGGGATTGAACCTTGGTGCTCGGCGCAATTTCGTTGTGGCTCAACACCGCGTAGCCCGGGGCAAAACGGTCCACAAAGTTAAATATCGCCGCTCTCAAATGCGCTGGCGCGAGGAGCACCGGCGATTGTCCTATTTCCCCGAAGCGCTCTGAAGCTCGTCCCAGCTTGTTGATTACCTGCTGAGCGACACCCGGTTCCAGCGCCAAAAAGCTGCCCTCATCTGTCTGTTGAAGAGCGTTACCCATCTCACGCTCAAGCGCGCCGGTGAGGCTCACGAGCGGAAGCACTCCGTCAGGAGTTGTGTATTTGGATGTGATTCCTCGAGCGAATTTTCGTCGAACGAATTCGCCAAGACGTTCAGGATTTTTTACCGATGGCCCCCAATCAGCGAGAGTCTCCAAAATTGTCTTGAGATCTCGAATGCTCACTTGCTCTTTCAGCAGGTGCGCGAGGACCTGCTGAACATTTCCGATCGAGAGAACACCTGGAATGAGCTCCTCAACAACTTTCGGAGCCTGCTTCGCCATATTATCAATGAGGTGCTGAACCTCTTGTCGTCCGAGTAGTTCATGCATATGAGCCCGAACAAGCTCGGTAATATGAGTAGTAACAACCGTCGAAAGATCAACGACCGTATATCCAGAAAACTGAGCGCGCTCTTTGTCACTCTCCGAGATCCAGAGGGCGTCAAGACCAAAGGAAGGCTCCTTAGTCGGAATTCCATTAACAGGGTTCGTGACATTCCCTGGGTCCATCGCCAGCAAGTAGTGTGGCTTGAGAATACCGGAACCGATAGACGCCCCTCGAAGCATAAATCGGTACTCGTTCGATTTAATTCGAACGTTATCGCGAATATGAATCGGCGGAACGATGAAGCCGTAATCAATCGCGAATTGACGCCGAATTGAGCGGATACGCTCTACGAGATCCCCACCTTCGACAACCTGAACCAGCTCGTATCCAACCTCAAGCTCGAGCGTATCCACCGCGAGAAGGTTGGTAACTTCCTCGGTACTACCTGGTTTCGGCCCCGCGTTCTCTGGAAGTTTAGTTTTCTCTTCCAGCTCAGTCTTGATGCGAACCTCATCCGCGGCTTTTCGTTTAATCCAACCAAGAACTCCTGCTCCAAGTCCTAAAAGCATGAACGGCACAAAAGGAAGACCGGGAAGAACCGCCATAGCGATGGCGACTCCCGAGGTAAGGAAGAGGGGCTTGGAATTCTGACCGAGTTGGCCGACAAGCTCACTACCCAAATCCTCTCCAGAAGCCGCGCGAGCGACGATAAGACCGGACGCCGCTGAAATGATAATCGACGGAAGTTGCGCGACGAGTCCTTCACCAATCGTTAAGATGGTGTACGTCTGAGCCGCCTCTTTCCAATCCATGCCAGCTTGAAGGATACCAATAAGCAGTCCTCCAACAATGTTGATACCAACGAGAATTATAGCCGCGGCAGCATCTCCCGCCACGAATTTCGCGGCACCGTCCATAGCTCCGTAAAATTCGGCCTCCATAGCGAGCTCTTTACGGCGAGCCTTTGCTTCTTTATCAGTGATAGCGCCGATGTTCAGATCGGAGTCTACCGCCATCTGTTTTCCAGGCATCGCGTCGAGGGTGAATCGCGCCGCTACTTCCGCGATACGGGAAGAACCTTTAGTGAGTACTTTGAGATTCACGATGTTGATACAGATAAACATCACAATTCCGATAATGTAGTTTCCGCCGACCACGAATTGGCCAAACGCCTGAATTACGTGCCCAGCGGCGTCCATTCCAGAATCTCCGTTCAGAAGGATCAAACGAGTAGAAGCCACGTTCATCGAAAGACGGAAAAGAGTTGTCACGAGGAGAATCGCCGGAAACGAGGAGAATCGAAGGGGTTTCTCAACATAGAGGCTCGTAAAAAGCACAATAAGGGAGATCGTAATATTGAGCGCGATACAGATGTCCAGAACCGCTGTTGGAAGCGGGAAAATGAGAATCGCCAAAATTCCCACAATCGCTGTGGGGACGAGCAGATGGTGATACCCCATCCCTCTAGATCCTTTAGCTGCTTTAGCTGTCGCCGCCATACTCAATTTCCCTACCTATCCTGACCTACATCCCGCCGAACCCGAGGGTTCTTCATGCGGTATACGAAGGCGAGAACCTCAGCCACCGCTTTGAAGAGGTCGCGAGGAATCTCAGTACCAACCTCCGTCGAGCTGTACAGCGCTCGAGCGAGGGCCTTACGCTCTAGAATCGGAATGTTATTTTCTTTCGCGATTTCTCGAATTCGCAGGGCAATAAAATCCGTTCCCTTAGCCACAACAATTGGAGCGGCGTGCCGCTTGCGATCATACTGAAGGGCGACCGCGTAGTGTGTTGGGTTGGTAACAATAACGTCCGCTTTTGGAACCGATTGCTTTAGCTTTTGCGTTATTCGAGCGAGTCCTTTAGCGATCATTTTTCGCTTCGACGCCTCATCTCCTTCTACCGATTTTCGCTCGTCTTTGACCTCTTCCTTGGTCATTTTGTTTTTCTTGAACCATTGGAATTTGCCCCACACGTAATCTCCAACGGCGACAATTCCGAACACTCCAATTATTTTCCAGAACACAGAAGTAAGAGCGAGGCCGGTGAGGCCCAGCACATCCTTTATTGAAGTATGAACAAGCTGCGCCATGGTTGGAGCGAAACCTTGAAGGGCCCAGTACCCAATCGGAAGTACAAACACGAGCTTGAGGATCGCCTTAAGGGTGTTTACTAATCCAGCGATTGAGACGATTCGCTTGAGTCCGTTCATAGGATTGACGAAATCCCACCGGAACTTGATCCATCCCTCTCTCTTGTTCCAGTTGGTCTGAAGCATTACCCCCAAGGCGGCGACGGCTCCAACAATGATCGTAACCATCATGACATCTGGCGCCATCAAGAGCGCGAGGCGGATAAACCCAGCCGTCATGTCGTTCAATTCAAACGATGGACGGTCCGCAATCATTTGAAAGGACTTCACCAGTACATACTGCATATCGAAATAGATAGCGTTCCAGGAATACTGAAGGCCGAGGAACCCGGCCATCAAAACGAGTGTGTGCGTGATGTCTGCCGATTGATAGATCGCCCCCTGCCTACGCAGGTCTCCCATACGCCGGTCTGTGGGCAACTCGGTTTTTTGTTCAGGTAAACTTTCGCTTGCCATCCTACACAGCTTTCCTTAAAGCCTAACTCGGTACGAACGTGCCATTCGGTTGGCACACACACGTACCCACGGAACACTTGGCAAGGAATATGCCACTAATTTCCACGTATATTCATCGAGTTAGGCGCACGGAACTGTCAAAAACCCAGCGCTCTGTCAGGCAACAGTAATCAACAGGAGATGCTCAAGGCGCCGGTATTGTTCCGTGAGGTAATACACCACTTCTGGGAGGGCTATAATTGAAATCCCAAGCCCCACCGCGATGGTGAGAGGAAAGCTAATGATGAATAAGTTGACCGTTGGTACCGCTTTTGAAATGAGCGCCATTACAAAGTTGGTAAGAAGAAGCGCCACAATGACCGGGGCGGCAATCATGCAGCCCATATAAAAAACATACGCGCTCTGATCGATGAGTGCTTTGAGCCCTCCCCCACTCAACATGAAGGTGCCCGGAGTCATGGTGTCCTGTAAACTTGAAAGTTGGAGAAGCGCCGCATAATGCCCCCCCACCAATAGAAAAACCAAGGTCGCCAGATCGCTGTACAAGCGGGCCAAGTCAGGCAACGACGCTTGAGTGGTTGGATCAACAAGCTGAGCGCCGTTGAGTCCCATCGTACCACTTGCGATGTGTCCCGCCACCTGCGCGCCTGAAACAATCAACAAGGGAATGAGGCCTATTAAACCTCCTAAGAGCATTTCAGAGACCAGTTGGGCCGTCATAATTCCCATGTCGGGTGGAACTGGAACGACATTTTTCACAGAGAACGCGGCGACGGTGAAAGCCACAGCGGCGGGATACCGGATCGTAATACCTGGAAACCCACCGCCTATCCCTGGAACTAAGAGAAGGAAGGACACGTGACGCGTCAACAACAGAAGAAAGGTCCACCCGACATCAAGGCGTTGTAGCAACAACTGAGTTAGAGCGCCGAGAATATCGGTTTCCACACGCGGACCTAAACGGATTAGTTGACGCCAATATTTCCGATCTGGTTGTACACAAAGATGGTAAAGCCAGCGATTCTGTTGATCATAAAGTGCCCGAACAGCACCATCCCCATAATTGCCGCGCCAATTTTCGGAATAAAAGCGAGCGCGGGATCGTTAATCTGGGTAGCCGCTTGAAACACGCTCACCAAAAACCCAGCGATCAATCCGAAGCCCAAGATCGGAGCGCAGGTGTATACCGCGGTCTCTATGCTTATCTGCCCAAGTCGGAGGTACTCATCAACGCCCATATGTAGTCTCCTATACGTGATACGTCTTAACTAATGAACTAATAATCAAATGCCACCCATCAACGATAACGAACAACATCAGCTTAAGGGGGAGCGAAATAACCACAGGTGGCAAGGTAATCATACTCATCGAGGTCAAGACCGATGAGACCACCATATCCAGTACCAAGAACGGTAACGCGATAAGAAAGCCAATCTGGAACGCGGCGTTCAATTCGCTCAACACAAACCCTGGCACAGCGACAAAGAAAGGCACATCCGCCGGATCCTTCGGCATTTCAGACCGGGTTATCTGCAAAAAGAGCGCGAGGTCTTTCTCGCGAGAGTGCTTGACTAAAAAGTCTTTAAGAGGAGCCATCGCTTTGTCCAGGGCCTGCTCCTGCGCCATTTGCCCATCAAGGTACGGACGAATTCCTTGATCATAGCTTTTCTCAAACACCGGCGACATAATCGAGATGGTGAGGAAGAGCGCGAGTCCAGTAATAATAGTATTCGGCGGAAGCGCCGCCGTACCAATTGCCGTTCGAGTCATTCCAAGCACGACCGCTATTCGGGTAAAGCAGGTCATGCACAGAATCATGGCTGGAGCGAATGAGAGGACCGTAAGGAGGAGTACGATCTTTAGACTGCTCGCCACAGTTCCACCACCGGCTAATTCATTTCCACCAATGTTGATAGAGAGGTCTGGCAAACCGGCTTGTTGGGCAAGAGCAATCTTAGGCGTTATGAGAGCAAACGCCACGAATAGCGGCACGCTCATCCTTAAAAGTCCATTACATCGAGGAAACAAAGAACTACTGAGCATTGTACTCACCTACTACGTCAACCGCGTTTACAAGCGTTTCATCAAAGAGATCTTCAGCGGAGCGTGGAAGCGGAATTAGACGGGTCGACTCCGCCCCCGTCGAGAGGAGCAATTCTTTGCCGTCTACTTTTACCAGCAGCAGGGAGCTCTTAGGAGAAAGTGGTAGTCGCTCCACTACCTGGAGCCGACGCTTGTCCGAAATCGCGCGAGGCATCACATACTTCTTGTAGATGTGAATGGCTCCGCCAAAAACACCGAAACAGAGAAAGAGCCCCCCAACCATTCGCAGCGCGGAGCTCTTGGCGTCAAACGAATCAGCAGCCACAGGTGGAGCGCTATCCGCGACCGTCCATCCAAGAGCCTTATTCTCTTCCGCCGCGGCGGATGAGCACGCGATACCCAATACTAGTCCCAGAATTGTTATAATTCGAACGAAGGACTCTTTCATAACTACCACCACGTTGTACTAGACGATTCCCTCGACGCGATCCTCTGGAGAGATAATATCCGTGAGTCGGACTCCGAATTTTTCATTAACGATAACCGCCTCGCCACGAGCGACCGGCTTACCATTAATAAAGATATCAAGAGGCTCGCCAGCGAGCTTTTCAAGCTCTACAACGGATCCTGGCCCCATCTGGAGAAGATCGTTAATCGTCATGCGCGCTCGACCAACCTCGACAGACACGCTCAAAGAAACGTCCATCAAGAACTCGATAGTACGGGCGCTTCCCTTCTTAGGAGCAGCTTGACTTGTCGCCGCGGCAGCCGTAGCCGCCTCAGCCACCTCTCCCGCCGCTTCCGCTACACCTTCAAGGCCTTGTTCGATTTCATTATCAGCCATTTTTCCTCATCTCCTCTTTGTTGCGGATGTTAATCAGATCATTTTTCGGAATATTGCGAGAGACACGAACAGCCCGATGTCCCTTAAAGGAGCCAACGTGCCCGTATAGTTTCGGTGTTCCCTCCACCATAATTCGAGCTTCTTCAGTCGGATCAGTCTCAAGGTGCAGGATATCGCCAATATTCAGATTCAAAAAATCGCCAAGCTTTACCGTTCCGCGAGCAAGCTGAACGCTTACGGCGCAGGTAGTCTGCTGAATGTTGGACTGAATGCGTCGCGCAAGCACATTGTCGACTTCCAGACGAGTGCTCTGAACAGTCGTTGAAAGTTTCGACTTAATCGGTTCAAGCGTTGAATACGGAATGCACATGGAAAGAGTAGTGCACTCTTGCTCGAACTCAACCTCGATCGAAACCACAACCACGACATCCGAAGGCGGCGCGATGGTAACCGCGAAAGGGTTGAATTCGGAGCGTTGGTATTGAAATTCAACCGGATGAACAGGAGCCCATGCCTCGTTAAATACCTCAATCGCGAGATTGACCACTTTCCCGATCAGTGATGTCTCTATCGAGGTATACTCTCGCCCCTCTACTTTCACTCGCGTGTGACCACGGCCACCGAAGAGTCCGTCAATGACACTGAAGACAAGGGGCGCAGATACAACGAGCAGCGCCTGTCCTGGCAGCGGAGCCATTTTCAAGATGTGCAAGGAAGATGGAAGCGGCAACTTTTTGAGAAATGAGCCGAACTTTACCATCTCGATTCGGCCTACGTTGGTGAAACAACTACGACCCAAGAATTTTCCGAGCACTGTACGGAACTGTCGGGCAAAGCGATCATGGATCATCTCCATGGTCGGCATTCGTCCTCGAACAATACGTTCTTGGCTCGCCAGATCAAACTTCTTTACATTCTGTGTTTGAGCCTGAGACTCAACCGTGCCTTCCTCAATCTCTCCCTCGGAGAGTCCCTTTAAGAGGGAGTTGATCTCATCTTGGCTAAGAACCTGATTCATACCTCTCCCTATTGGATTACAAATTGAGTAAAATAAACGCGACGCACTTCTTCTTTGCGAAGGGTCTGATTAATTACCGCTCTAATCTCGTTTCGAATCCGCTCCTTTCCTTGGGTGGTTTGGAGACTCTCCGCGGTCTGCTGGGTGAGCAGATTGATGATACTGTCTCTGATTGGAACCTGGCGGGAATAGAATTTGGTAGGAACATCGAGAGTCTCGAATTCAACTTGAATCTGCGTCCGGATGTAACTTCCACCAGAGAGATTTACCAGGAACGTCTCAAAAGGAACGATCGCGCCCAGTGGCTCCTCGCCCTCCTC
>CANLCB010000049.1 GCA_947488865.1 Deltaproteobacteria bacterium
AGTTCTCCTCGACTTAGTATCATTCGGCCTATCAAAGAGCTTCTCTTCGGTAAGATTTAATTCAGTGCGGGGTGTTACGTCACGAACTGATGTGATGACACCATAACCATCTTAGTAACTGGGTTTGTAAAAGGTTGTCATGAGAACAAAGATTGCCCTTGGCGCGGCGGCGCTCCTTCCTATCTCTTTCTCCCCGGACGCTTTCGCTGAAGTGTTTTCACATATGGGGGCGCTCTACGAGTGCCCGGCTGGGCTCCGGCTGGTTGCCTATTCAAACGGAGCGCTTCAATGTGAGCAGTACGCCAATACGGCAAAGGCTGATGTCGAGACCTATGAATACGGCGGTCAGCTCTACACCTGTCCTAAGGGGCAGAAGCTCGTTGTTCAAAACGGAGCTCTCAATTGTGTGCTAGGTCAAAGTCTGCCGACCCCTAATACTACGGGCGAAGAGAAAGCAAAAAGCAGATCTAAGAAGGAAGACGAGACGCCGCCTCCTCCACCTAAGCAACCTCAGGCGAAGGCGGAAGAGGGGCCAACCTCTGGATACAATAATCAAGGACTCTCGGATCAGGAATCGAAACTGGCGAACCTGATTAATCAATATCGACAAAGTCGTGGACTTCCTCCGCTCTCGATAGACTCCGAGCTGATGAAAACCTGTCGGAATTGGGCTCAGACAGTGGCTAACAATAGATGGCAAAACCGCCACAGCGGAGGAAATTTTTGGGAGAACGCGTATCATACGTTGCGGAACCCCCAGCACGTCATGTTCGGCGACGGCTTTAGTCCAGGGTGGGTTCAATCGCCCAGCCACGACAAAAACCTGCGGCAGGGCGGCGCTAATACTATGGCCGTTTGCGTCGCGTACGACTCGACTGGTACGCCATACTGGTACTATCAAGCTAGATAAGGAGGTACACGTGCGAGAGGGAAAGTCCCCTACACATCGATATCAATCGAATCGAATATACCGTCCAGCATCTTCTGAACGAAGTAATCGACGACATCTTTGACCGACACGATGCCAATAGGAATATCCTCATGATCAACGATGGGCACATGACGAAAGCCTCCATGTGACATTACACTCAACGCGAACGCCAACGACGCCTCAGGCTGCTCTCTCACCGGATCCTTCGTCATATAATCCGTCACTAACGCTGCCGCGAGATTCGACACCTTCCCCATGACCTTCATCACGAAGTCACGCTCAGTAAAGATCCCCTTAAGCTTACCCTCCGCATCACACACGAGGAGGCTCCCCACTTTGTATTTCTGCATCGCGTCAAGGCAATCTTGAAGCGTTGCCGTCATCGGCATCGTGAACGGGTCTTTAAGACCTATCGAGCCGATACTCGCGCATAAGATATTGGGCGGGATGAGCTGCACCCCTCGAGCGCACGCGGAGTGTATCGTTGACAGTAAAGTTTTCTGGTCCATAACTCACCCTTTAAACAAAGGTTGATACTCTTGCACTACCCATTCACTTGAGGCTTCCAGCGGCCGATAGCTGATGGGGCCTTTTTGAGAATCTTTAATTTCCAAGGAAAATGCCGAGGTGCTAAGCACCAGGCCAGCGTGCGCTACTCCCGTGACATTCACGCGCGAATCAGCCTCTGGAGGCTTCGCGGCTTTCATCGCCTTTATTTTCTCCTTGAGTTTTTCGACAGAGGCCTGAACGTAGTCGTACTTACCGATCAGGTCGGTAATTTTCATTCGGAATTTGGGGTTCAGAAGCGGAACCCGCTTTCGATTTTGCAAATACGGTCCGATGTGTAATTCCAACGCGGCAAGCGCCGCTTCATGCTTGGAGATTGACTCCTCGACCTGTCGATACTCGGCGGTAACCTCCAGTTCATTGCGAATCTCGACAACGGTTCTCACCGCCATGTCGTTGCCAAGCTGCTTTCCTTCAAACCCTTTCACACACCATACGGTGCCGCCTACAATTATCGCCTCAGGAGCCAACACAGCGACCGAGGCGCGAAACGTACAATCCCGAGCCTCCTTCTTCACCGAAATGGTACCGCCAGCCTCCGCTTGTACGCCTTGCGCAATCCCCACGGTGTAATTCGCTCTAGCTCGGACAAAGGACTCCGCGCCTCCCTGATGAAAGCCTCTAACGATAATTGAGGCGTCACTGGTGAGCTGATTCTCGCCAAGCACAGATCCAACAATCTCGATGTCTCCGCGAGCTTTGATGTGAAAACCCTTTTGAACATCGCCACCGACTTTGACACCGCCAACGAAATCGATATGTCCCATTTCGTAATCAAGATTGTTCGATATAACGAGCGTCTCGCAAATCGTAACTTTGTCACCCTCCTCATGAGCGTATCCACTGACGGTAGCGATGAGGGTCTGATAGTCGTCCCTGCTCTCATCGGGCTTGAACTGAATTGTTTTATCGAATCGCGCGTTAAAGGCCTTTCCTGCTCTCGATGGAAGAGGCTTACCTTGAACATCCATTCCGGGAGAACCGCTCGTCGGTTTGTACAAACGAGCGACCTCTTTGCCCGCCTCGATGTTTTCGAACAGGCCCAAGTTGTAGAAATCTGAAAGCTCTTTTGTTGGTTGATTAGAGTTGCCCGGCTTAAACCGACGCACGAGCCATACAAGCTTTCCATCTCGTCCTAATACCGGAGACTCACCTTTAGCGATGCGGCGCCCCTCGCACCCCTTCCCTTCTCGCAGTTGAGCGATAATGTCATCAACGACCACACCTTCAATCAAAGGCTCTACAGTCACCTGAAGTAATTGCTCGATTAGCTCGCTTACTTGAGCGTCCTCGTGCTTCTCCCCGGGCACCACTTGCGCAAAGAGTTTCAACTTGTCGTCTGATATCGACAATTCAAGCTGCATCCTCTCATTTTGAAAGCGATGAACAACGCGCATACGTGGCGGGATCCCCCTGTCTTGGGAATCGTCCCTTTTTTCGATAAAATTAAGGGGTTACAGAAGAGGAGGGCGAGTTGGCTCGCGAGCGCTAGAGTGGCTCACCAATAAATTGAGTTACTTATCCAACTAAGGCTCGAGAGCGCGCCCCTTGATGGGGATAAAACAACCATCTCCTGCTATAAAACCAGGGATTATGCCAGAGCTACCTGAAGTAGAAGCGACCGTTGAATACCTCCGAGAGCGCGTAGAGGGCAAAACTATCACTGGCGCTTCGGTATCGTGGCCGCGTACCGTTTCTCCAAGCGCTCCAGCCGATTTTCAGCGAAAAATTCTTAACGCTCGAATCCACAAACTCTTTCGACGAGGCAAATACGTCGGCATGGAACTTCACGGAGAGGCGCGTCTCTTCCTCTTCACGCATCTCCGCATGAGTGGCTCACTAGACGTAGTGCCAACTTCTTTTGAAGTAGCTCGCCATGATCGAGTCTGCATCGACCTCAATAACGGAAAAAGCATTCGGTTCAACGACACTCGTAAGTTTGGACGAATGAGGGTGTGCGTTGATCCACAAGACGTTGTTGGACATCTCGGTGTAGAGCCTCTTGGATCTGAATTTACTCCAGCGGCCCTGGAAGAGCTTCTGTCCACTCGGAAGGGAAGCATTAAACCGACTTTACTGAACCAGTCTTTAATCGCGGGAATTGGCAATATCTACGTCGATGAGGTGCTTTGGAAAACGAAGATTCACCCACTGACATCCGCGACATCTATCAATCCACGCGAAATTGTAGCCCTACACAAAGCGATTCAAGCGACACTTCAGGAAGCCATTGAAAAGCTCGGTACTGATTTTGGAGACGGGGTCGTTGATGGTGGGATGTACCGTCCGCGCGTGTACGGCAGAGAAGGCAAACCGTGCTCACGGTGCAAGTGCCCCATTGAAAGAATAGTAGTTGGGCAACGAGGGACTCACATCTGCCCCAAGTGCCAAAAAAGCCCTAAAAAACGAGCGGCTTCATAAATAGGTAATACGCTATCCGCAACACAGGGCGGGCGATCTGCGGAAAGATCTGATACGCGAGAATGATTCCGAGAAAAGAGAACCCGGGACTCCGAGCGAATTCCAACAACTTTAGAAAAACGCGCTCTGGCATGAGCAACCCGAGCACGGAATACCCATCAAGCGGTGGAACGGGAAGAAGATTAAAAACCCCTAAGATTACGTTAAGAACGAAGAGAACGCTCAAGAACAGTCCCGCCCCTTCAAGAAAAACTCCCTGAGTGGACGTTACGAGAGGATTACCATCGAGCACAAAAATCCCATACGCGATTCCAATGTGCATGAGAATCGCCGCGATTATCGCTAACAAGAAATTTGAGATCGGCCCCGCCAACGCCATTAACGCCGCTCGACGAGGATACCGGATCTGCCAGTACGGATCGAAAGGGGCGCTGCCCCATCCAAACATGCTTGAACCACCAGACGCGATGAGGCTTAACCACGGAATAACAATCAGTCCAAACGGCTCTCGTTGAAGATGCGGAATAGGATCAAGCGTAACCTGCCCGCCAGAATACGCGGTTGAGTCCCCTCCCCACTTCGCCACCAGCGCGTGGGCGGCCTCGTGGCACACCGTGCTTAATAGAAACGCCACATACCAGATTGGAGCGATTGCCCAGAAATCAGACATCACCTCACCATTTTGAGAGTTAGAGCCCACACATCAGAGAGAATCGTTACCGGCATTTTCTGCCAAACTCTCCGTTACTTAGGGAACTTTGAGGAAAAAACTACCGTCCCTTCGGATAATAATAAACCGTCGTCATGCCTGCCGCCAGGTAATATCCTTCGTTATCTCAAGAACCTAGCTATACACAGCGCTCCCCCCTTCGATGAGAATGGTTTTTGCAAACTCGCTCATAGGAGTTGCTCTAACTCTTTTGCGAAGAGCCCCTGGGAGGACCTTATGTCGTCAGATAATACACGCGACCCTAAACGTTCTGGACTCGCTGGCCAAATTGAAGTTGAGGTAATTCGCGACCCGCAATCGACCGGGATGAACAATCTTTTAGCGTCAAACTCGAGCTCGAATCCCCTTCGCATGCTTCAAGAACTGGTCGAGCAAATGGAAGAGCTTGAACAAGCTAGTACACAAGCGTCCGGGGAGCGATTAAGCCCAGCGCAGGTCCAGCGATATTTGGCACGCTTTCAAAAGCAGGACAGCGCCCTTAAACGCAAATTGGACAAAGCTCATTAAGAGTGAGTAACTGCTCTGCTCTAATTTGAGCGGAGAAGACCACAATAACGATTGTGGTCGCAAAAGGCGGAAGAAAAAGGCGAAAAAAAGAGGAGCCCTATCTTTTGCAAGATAATGGCTCCCCGGGAGGGATTCGAACCCCCGACACGGTGGTTAACAGCCACCTGCTCTACCAACTGAGCTACCGGGGAAAATTGACCCGCGTATAATCTCTCACCTGCGATTAAAGTCAATACGGCCCGGGGCACCTTTAGACCGTTAAGACCCTAAAAACACCAGAAAAACGATCTAAAAAGTAAGGGTATTTCTAGCGGCAAAGGCTCTAGAGAGGGTCACATCGTCCGCATACTCAAGTTCTCCCCCCTTTGGGATACCCTGAGCCGGACGAGTGGTTTTAATCCCCATGTCGGCCAACATACGGCCCACATAGAGGGCCGTGGCGTCCCCCTCTACCGTGGCGCTTGTAGCCAAGATTATCTCTCGAACGCCCCCTTCTCGAACTCGAGCCAAAAGCTCCTGAAGACGCATACTCTCAGGCCCCTGCCCTCGAAGAGGTGCCCACAGCCCATGGAGAACGTGGTAGACCCCCTTAAACTCCCCGCCTCGCTCAATCGCGACAAGATCAACAGGTTTCTCCACGACGCAGACGAGGGAAGAGTCTCGAGACTCGTGTTTACAGATAGAGCACAGCGCGTCGTCACTCAAAAAGAAACATCGCTCACACAATCGGACATCACGAGCCGCTTGATGCAGCGCGTCACCAAGAGACTTTGCCAGATCGCGATCATTTGCGACCAAGTGATACGCAAGGCGAGTCGCGGACTTCTCTCCAATGGAAGGAAGTTTCGAGAGCTCCTTAATAAGTCGCTGTAGCGCCGCTGGGAAAGCAAGCATAGCCGTCTCCTCTTACATGCCTGGCAGGTTTAATCCGCCCGTAACCTTTGAGAGCTTAGTCTCGGTGTTTTCTCGCACCTTCGCCAGCGCGTCGTTCGCGGCGGACTTCACCATGTCCTGAAACATCTCGATATCCGAGAGATCTATAGCCTCTGGATTGATTACTACCGAGAGGATCTCATGCTTGCCGTTTACTTTAATCTTTACCGCTCCGCCGCCAACGGACCCTTCAGCCTCAAAAGCCTCAGCTTCGGCTTGAGCTTTCTGCATATCCTTCTGCATTTTTTGCGCTTGCTGTAAGAGCGCCTGCATATTCCCTCCTCCGGGGAACCCACCACCAAATCCTCGTGCCATTATCGAACTACCTCCATGTACTTAACAAAATCGAAGAGCGCCACGTACCTAAGCTTTGCGTATCAAGCTCAGAACATCCCCTCTCTTAGTCTTTGATTTTAACTTGCTCTACTTTGCTACCGGGAAAGAATTTTTGAAGACTCTGCACCGCTGGATGACCCTGAAGCTCTTCTTTATCCGACCCCCGGGAGGCGCCGCGACCAGGCGCTGGCGTATCCAAAGCTCCCTGCCCTTTCACGATCGATATCTTCCACCCTCGAGGAGCGGCGAGGCCTCGTTTCTCAAGAAACGCGTCGAGAATAGCCGACACCTTATCCTTCTCTCGCATGATACTCGTAGCGGTGAAATCCGGAGCGGTCCCCTCGAACACACCGACCTCACAACGAAGAGGACGAACTCGCTTAAGGTTTTCCAGCAACACTCGGGTTGTATTCGAGGACGCGAACGTCACGAACTCTTCCCATGTAAAACCACCACTCGTCGCTACAGGCGCTACCGCCGCAGGTGCAGGGGCAACCGACACACTGCTTGCGGCGCCTCCGCTTGCGGGCCTTGAGATAATCGGCGAAGCGGTTGGCTTGGGCCCGACTTCCGCTCGAGCGTCACTCACAGGGGCGCGATTAGCCGATTGGCGCACAATTTCAGGGCCAGAAGTAGGAGCCTTCGTCGTAGCTTTCGAGTTCAGGAGCTGCCCGACGAGCTCGCCAATCTCAGCTACAGGCTGTCTGGTCGCCATGCGCGTGATCAAAGCCTCGAATCCGTAACGAGGATGCGAGGAGCGCAAAGCTCTATCAGCGCCATCTCGCGCGAAATCCCAGAGGTCTTGCACATCAACCGCGTCAAGTGGGGCGACCAAGCGCATAAGATCGGTAGCCGCGTCGGCGCTGAGACCAAGCGCTTGAAGCTGCCCCTCTCCACCACATTTAGCGACGAACACCTCGCGCCAGAAATGAACAAAATCGCGAAGGAGAGTCGCGGGATCTATACCCGTGGCGAATATCTCTGATGAGCGCTGGAGCACTCGCCCCGTATCACGGGCCACTATCGCTTGAGCGATATCATAGAGCACTCGCTGCTCAACCGTGCCCAACGCTCTGCTTGTATCGCTCGCGGTAATCTCACCTTCGCAAAAGCTCTGCACTCGATCGAGAAGTGTTTGGGCGTCTCGCATGGAACCATCCGCCATTCGAGCGACAAGCTTTAGCGAATCGCTATCAGCTTTAATCTTCTCGAGATCGCACACTTCTCGAAGGCGCGCCTCGATAGTCGCCATGCTCAGAGCGCGAAAATCATGTCGCTGACATCGCGAGATCACCGTCTCGGGAATTTTGTGAACATCCGTCGTCGCGAGAATAAATACCGTATGCGGCGGAGGCTCCTCCAAGCTCTTTAGGAGCGCGTTAAACGCTGAAATGCTCAGCATGTGCACTTCGTCTATGATGTACACTTTCCGCTCATATCCAGAAGGCGGAAGTGACTTGAAGGAATCCATGAGCTCACGAACGTTCTCAACGCTATTGTGAGAAGCTCCGTCAATCTCACGCACGGCAAGACTCGTTCCAGCGCCAATCTCTTTGCAGGTTTGACACTCAAGACACGGCTCAGAATCTTTAGGGGACTGGCAATTAATCGCCTTTGATAGAATACGAGCCACAGAGGTCTTTCCAACACCTCGAGGTCCCGTAAAAAGATACGCGTGAACAACCTTGTCGCGTTTGAGAGCATTGGCGAGTGTACGGGTTACATGCTCCTGGCCACTGACAGATCCGAAGAGAGAGGGGCGATATTTACGCGCGAGAACAAGGTAGGACACAAGCGTTTTCCTGTACCAAACAAACTTTGATAAGATACCTAGTCCCGCTACGAGATGCACCAGTTAAGTTAACCGCGACGGTGCTTCAACGGCATTTTCTTATGCCTCTGGTTCTTATGCCTCTGGGCGATTCATGAATGCGGGGGGAATTGTTTAGACGGCGACCAGAAACGCATCACAGATACATGTAGTACGGTTGCTATCTTCCGATCCTGGCCGGGTTCGTACACTCTCTCGCGCGCCCTGATCGCCGCGCCGAATAGTATACTCACCGTTTAAGCGCGTGTCACTGAAACGAGCATCTCTTTTGCACAAACCTGTAGAGCCGAGCAGATACAGCTGTGCCTGTTGCAAGATGCTACAGAGGTGAAGCGAAGCACCTCACTCCCGCCAATACATCCGCAGCAATATCAGTAGGTTGCGACGGGTCAAGGCCTGGCACACCTCGTGCGTAGTTCTTTCAAAAATTCGACTAGGGGGGAACTTTGCATGAAACTCTCAAGCACGATGCTCAGAGCCATTTCTCAAGAGGTGCTCAACGGTAATCCTTGGTGGGGGATGGCAGTCGCGAACGAATATCTTTCAGGCGAGTCGCCTCTCCTCAAAGCCGTGGCGAACCAATTCAAAATTCGAATTGGGGCCGCCGCTCACAGCCCTCTCGCCCATCGACTTCTGGCTGGACAGCGCTTTGCGGAGCTCCCTTTGAATCTCCAAGATGAGGTAGGGGGGCGTTTAGTAAAGCGACCGCGAGAGATTTCGCCCGTAGCTTTCGTCACTCCTATCTCCATCAAACGTAGACCGCTCAAACAGTCGCCGTGCCGTCGCAGAATGGTATCGCACCGGAGAGTTAAACCTTTGAGCGCTGCTCGCGCAGCTCTACAAGACGCTCATATTGTTGTGTTAGCTCGATAAATCGATCGTTGGCTTTCCCATCTGCGCCGCGATTCAGATCAGGATGACACTCTTTTACCGCGTGTCGATAGGCGTTCTTGATATCATGCGCTGACGGCTCTCCGTTCAGCTCGAAAATAGCTAGCAATTGAGCATACTCACGTTCAGTAGCTTTGAGCTTGGTAGCCCTTGAGAACATCTGAAGAGATTCCATGTGGTCTGCAAAATACTCTTCACTACCAACTTCATTTTCAATGACGGCCTCATCCTCGCCTGCATCATTCGCGAGGCCCGCCAGACGCACCCGTTGGATCCGAACTGCCACAAGCCCCAGCAAAAGCACAACAACAGTCGCGGCTGTAAGAGAATTCGATCGAACCCACAAATAGGACTTAAACACGAGAGGGACTCCCGTAACGGCTCCGCCCGCGATGCGAAGGGCGCCTTCTCGATCTCCCAACCGCAGCGCCGTCTTTGAAAGCTCCAATCGCAACCTATCATTATCAGCGGAAGGATCGGGCCTTACCTCTCTGATAGCGGCTAATAAATGCACGCCCGTCGAGTAATCTCCCTGAATGGCGCTCGTAGCAACCATCGAATCAAGCAAAGATAGGTAACGAACCCTAATTAACGGATCCTGCGAGGCGTATCCCCACACCATGCGCTGAACATTAATGTCATTGAAGGCATTCACATCAGCAGAAGATAGCCCTTCCAGGGCCTTTAGCAGGATCTCATGATGCGCGGGGGTTCGTCTCGCCAACGGAAAAAGGGTTAAAGCCCTTACCGCTCCTTGAGGATCGTTATTACGAAGCTTCTTCTCCGCGAGTCCCCGCGCAAGCAAAGGAAGAGACTCCTCAACACTTTCACCAAAAACAGGATCAGTCGACAACATTTGAAGGGTCGCGTTGATACGCGCGATATCCCCTCTACTTTCAGCCTCCGCAAGAGCGCGTATTCGTTCCAGAGAAGCAGAGAGAGAGGCGAACTCACTTCCGCCGCTGAAAACATCCTGAAACGATTGAATCGAGGACTCCGCGGCGAGAAAAGAGCCGGTCGATATACTTTCGCGAACAGTCGCTATCAGGAGAGCGCGACATTGCTCCTCAATTGTTGATAGATAAGAAGCCCGCCCCGCTCTTAGAGTATCCCTACCTTGCTTGTCGAGATGCGTTATCGCCCGACAGACGGCCTGAGGGTTAGCGTTCCCTTTGGACGAAACCGATAGAACTCCTCGCAGTACTACGCCTGCCCCCTTTTCCGGTACTGATTCCAGCGCCCGCAGCAGTTGCTCCAGCTCGCCCTCGAACAACTTCTCTGACCGCAAGGAATTCTCAAGAGCCAGCGGAGCCAAGGGGCTGTTCTCCTGGGCCAGGTCACGTACGAGAAACTGAACATAGGAT
>CANLCB010000050.1 GCA_947488865.1 Deltaproteobacteria bacterium
CAGGTTGTAATTACCTCTCAAAATCAAACCCCTAGCTTCACGGTAAGTAAACTATCTAATCCAACTCGACTCGTTATTGATCTCAAGTCTGAAAAGGTAAAAGCGACGAAGCAGTGGCCGATCGCTGACCTTGAGTCAGTTTCTGGAATTAGACTTGGTACGCAACCTTCGGCGGCGCGTGTTGTTTTAGATCTCACTGAAGGAACGGAAATCTCGCATAATGTGACTACGACAGCGGGACAGGTTGTCGTATCGCTCAGAACAGGGACAACCTCGTCCGTGGTCGCTCCATCTACGAGTGCCGCAAAATTGCCAGAAGTTTCCCCTTCAAAGAAAGTTGCCCCTGTTGTTGCGCGTGAAGAGAAGCTTCCCGTAAAGGCAGAGCCGCAACTTCCAGAGATTGACGACGAAGAAGAGTTAGTCACCGAGCCTGAGCTGCTTGAGAGGCCGGCTGCCCCTGCAGTCGTGCTAGCGGCCATTTCTGACAAAGATTCCACCAAGAAGAAGGCTCCTGAAGTTATCATCGAGCGAAGTAAGCCCGTAGAGGCGGCTCCCGCGCCAAAAGTCGAGGCGCCAGTCGTTCTGACGTCTCTCGACAAAGGAGGCGTCGCGCATATAAAGAATGTTAAACTTCTCTCAGGTCAGGGCGCTCAGACCTCGGTGTCGGTGGCGCTCAAGGGTGTGCCTGAATACTCTATCGCTCGGACCGCTCCGTCTGAATATGTTCTGACGCTCAAGAACACGACAGTCGCCGATGATGCCTTAAGTTCCGCGCTATTCTCTCAATCTCAGACTTCAGGCATTCGTTCCGTTCGCGCGATCGCGCATGGGAAGGACGCGTTAATCCGAATATTCGCGCAACCGCAGGTTTTCCTCACCGCTCGAAATGACGGAGAGACCGTTGTGGTTGAGGAAACAAAAGATCTCAAACAGGTTGTCGATGACATGCGGGCTCAGCTCGCTCCGGCGGCGACAGAGCCAGACGCTAAGAAGAATGCTGCTGCGGAGCCGAAGCCACAAGTGAGCGAGAAGAAGTCCGAGACACCTCAGAAAAAAGATAACGTCGCGGCCAAAGCTGAAAAATCTCCACCCAAAGAAAACGCTGATGAGATGAGCGACACGGAAGTTCGGGCGCTTCTTGGTGATACAGCTAAGTACACCGGCAAGCTCATTTCTCTGGACCTTCAGGATACTGATATTGATAACGCGCTTCGGATTATCGCCGAAGTGTCCGGATTGAATGTAGTAGCCAGCGAAGATGTAATCGGCAAAGTAACCCTGCGCCTTACGGATGTTCCGTGGGATCAGGCTCTCGATGTGATTCTGAAGACCCACGGCCTTGATAAGGTTCTTGAGGGCAACGTCATGCGAATCGCGCCAATCGATAAATTGCGCGTAGAGCGAGAATCCCTCAAACAAGCGCAGGTCGCACAGACCGAGCTTGAGCCACTCACCGTTAAGTACCTCCGTGTAAGTTATGGACGAGCCGCTGAGCTGAAGGCTCTTGTAGAGACAGTTCTGTCTGAGCGAGGAACCGTCGCGTACGACGAGCGATCGAACCAGCTTATTGTTAAAGATATCGAGAAAGGCATTAGCAACGTCACTGAGCTTGTCTCTAAGGTTGACTTAAGAACCCCACAGGTTCTCCTTGAGACTCAGATCGTTGAGGCCAGTAGGAATTTGTCTCGAGAGCTCGGAAGCGAGCTTGGCTTCCAATATATTCAGTCGCCAGCCACAGGAAATGGAACAGGGCTCAACTTCCCGGCCGCTATCTCCGTTGGTGGTAGCGCGATTCCTGGTACCGCCGCGAATATCACTGGCGCCGCGTTCCCTGTCGCCTCAAGCGCGGTGGGCGGATCGGCGGTGACGATGCTCTTCGATAGCGCGGATGGAACCAAAACGCTTGAGCTTCGCCTGTCGCAACTTGAGCAAGAGGGACGAGTGCGTATCGTAAGCCGCCCAGCTGTGGCGACAACGAACAACAAGGCCGCTGAGATCAAGAGCGTTGAGAGATATCGTGTGAAACTTCCCAATGGAGGAACTTCCGTGGCTACTGGATCGGGAGCGACCGCAGCGGGTAGTGGAAGTGTCGCAACGGAAGTTATCGAAGCTGGTATCGTTCTGAATGTAACGCCGCAAGCATCGCCAGACTATTACATCCTTCTCGATATCAAGGCGAAGTCGAGTAGCTTCGGATCCAAGTCGGTTGATGGAATTCCAAATGAGATTGAGCGAAGCGCGAGTTCCTCGGTGCTCGTATCGAGCGGACAGACCTTCGCGCTTGGCGGTATCTACAAGATTAACGAGGCGGATCGGTTAACGGGGGTGCCGTTCTTTAAGGATATTCCATTCTTTGGAACGTTCTTTAGACGATCTCAAACAGACAACTCAGATGAAGAGCTTCTCTTCTTTATTACGCCGCGAATTGTCGAGGGAAGCTTCGATGACGCGACGATGAAGACCGCTCCGTAACGATTTAGATCACTGGAACGAGGAATTGATATGAAGAGAATTCACGTACTAGGACTGGCTCTTGTAGCGACCCTCGTGGCCTTAGGATGCGGCGGCAACGGCGCCTCAAATAACGATCAGGGAGTGTCCGTAACTTTTCTTGGATTGTTCTCGTCGCTTCCCTCAAGCACCACCACCACCAGTACTACTCAGACAACAAGTGGTAACGGAGGGTGTGCTCAGCTCCCCCAGGGAATTAGTGGGGGATACATCTACTTGAGTGGAGTTGGAACTAGCACTCCATCAACTCCGGTCCCAGGATTTGTTCCGTTGGCGGTAGACCCCGCTGGAAACGTAAGCATGATTGTTGGTATGCAGAACAATCTGTACGGCCAGTTCTTTAGGGCCGACCGCGTGCTTCTTCAATACTACATTCCGGGCTCCACGCTTCAGCCTCCAACCACGAACGTTGCGGTGAACTTCCTCGCCGGGCCCGCTGAAGCTGGCGAGATGACAACAAACACCGGAACGACTAATACAACAACTCCCTCTCGTGGAATTCGGCAGCCGATTGTAACCAGTCTTCCGCCCGCAATGTCTCAGGTCTGTAACCGTTCCTTCGCGCAGGTACCGATCATTACCGCTCCTATTCGCGAGTGGCTTAACTTTAACAAGATGCAGCTTCCCGAGGCGCCGTACGATCTTGAGGTTATAGTGCAGCTTTCAGGGCTCTCTTCCTCAGGGAATCGTTACGATACTAATTCCGGCGCGTTCTCCTTCACTGTGGTCCCGGCTCCGGACATTTATCCGGTGGACAGTTCGACGACACCGACTGCCGACGCCACCGCTACACCTTCAACCACTACGCTGTCGTATGAGCAATCCGCGGATGAGAGCGATGCTGAAGGTCTCGATAGTTTAGAGGCGGCTCTGGAAACCCAGAGTTCTGTTGAGGGAGTTGAGTAACCGTTTCGTAAAGCGCCGAGGGATGAATATGATGCGAAGCTACAACAAGCGCTATGCGGCAGGTCTCTTAATCGCTCTCGGCATCCTTGGATGTATGGGAGGATCGGGCGGCACCGATGGCGGCTCAGCCGAGAATCCCGGTTATCAGAATGGTGTGTACACCGGTGATGATTCGACAACAGGGACTATGTCGCTTGTCGTGGAGCAAGAGACCATAGCTGTGGGGCAGAAGAGCGGATTTTCTGTGCTGGTGGTGGATTCTCAAGGGCAACCAGTTCCAGAGGTCAGTGTCGTGTGTGACTCAGAGGGAGGAGTCGCGATTATCGAGCCAAGTAGTGGAACCGAGCTCACGAGCGCTTCAGGACACATGAGTGGAGTTATCGGATGCTCTGCTCCAGGTAGCTTTCAACTTTTGTGCAGGCTTGGATCGGGTCTTAATCGAAGAAGGTTCGTGACTGTACGATGCACCGGTGACATTCCATCCGGCTTTCAAGGATTCCCGGGAGCCGGTGGTGGAGGTCTGGGTGGCGGCGTTCAGAACAATGATGATGGAGACGTTCAGATTGTTGAGGCCGGATTTGAGGATGATGGCTCGTTCAGCTCCTCGGATGTTCCTGCGGACGCGTCGATCGATATTGTTCAGATTGCTGATTGTGATGGGAATGCCAGCACTGTCGACTTTGAGCCGTTTCATGACACATACGTTAATCTGAAGATTCAAAACAATCTTCCTGAAAGAGTAACGTTCTCGTACCTCACTTATTCGGTGCAGGTGACGACTGGGGCCGCGCCATTTGAGTCCAGTAATATTGGATTGACGCGACAGGCGAACTCATCCTTAGACGCGAACGGTCAAACGGGCAACCTCATCCTTCCTATCTTTAGTGCCTATGGCGGCGGTAAATGGGCGGGGGATCCTCTTGGGCGCGGAGAGCAGTTTACGACTCCTGGCTTACGCACGGTTACTTTTAATTTAGTTGGAGAGACCGCTTCAGGAGAGTTGGTAAATATTTCCGCGCAAGCTACGGCGTCGTTCAGTAATTTCACCCGATGCTCCTCCAACTAGGACACCTTAGTATTCTTAGAGGTGCGGCCGGCCGCGGTTAAGCCATCGATGGTTACCGTTACTCACGAGAGCTCAGGACACGGGTCAATTCATCGAAGTCTATCGGTTTGGTTAAATGAACATCGCATCCAGCCGATATTGATTGCTCTTTATCTTGAGCCCTGCCCCAGCCAGTCATAGCGACGATCAGAGGTTCTTGTGAGTCGCGCGTTCTTGTTCGGATCTCTTTCGCCACCACGCATCCATCAATATCTGGAAGTCCCATATCCAGGAGCACGACAGAAGGCTTGAGCTTTTCGAATAGAGAGATAGCCTCGTAGCCGTTCTTCGCGACCGTCACATCATGTCCTTGAAGTTCGAGAAGCATCTTCATGGTGAGCGCGCCAGCTTCATTGTCATCGACCAGAAGGATCGGAGGATAAGATGAGGAGGTACATTCAACCGAAGAATCCGAATTTTGAGGCTCGAAAGACGCGAGCGATGTGGGCAGAGGGATCGAAATCTCGAAAACGCTTCCCTGGTTAAGTCCTGGACTTGATACACTGATAGTTCCGTTGTGGCGTTCAAGGATGTTTTTGGATAGGTAGAGTCCTAGCCCCATACCATCAGAATACCTTCCAGGATTGGTCGTAAATCGTTGGTATTTGGCGAATAGTTTTTCTATATGAGCGGGGGTTAATCCGCTTCCAGAATCGCGTACTCGAATAACGAGGTTATTTCCTTCCTGGGCACTTTCAAGTTGGATGGTGCCCCCTGTAGGGGTGAACTTGTAAGCGTTGTGAATCAGATTGGAAATGACTTGCGCGAGTCGGTTGAGATCGCCGTTAACAAGAACGTCGAGGTCTTGTAGTCGCGTCAAGAAGGTGTGTGACGAAGAATTGGTGTAAAGCCGCGTGATGTCCAGGGCGAGCCGAACGATGTCGCCAACCGATGTCGGTGCCTGATAGAAGGTTATCTCTCCGCGCTCTACTTGGGTTGAGTCGAGTAGATCATTGATTAAGCGAGTGATGTGAGCGAGCTGTCGATGCATGAGCGCGCGCGAGGTCTCCTGAGTTTCTGGTTCTGGTCCCGTGTCGAGTATTCGTAGCGCTGAGGATATAGCCGCCAGGGGGTTGCGGAGTTCGTGAGATAACATTGTGATAAAATACTCCCGCTGCTCCAGTGCTCGTTCAAGTTCCTGACGCGCGCGAGTCCTCTCGGACGCGCCTAGCCCGATTCCAACTACTGTCTCTATGGAGCCCGAGGCGTCGTATTCTGGGTAGTACGTTTGCAGGAACGTCACCTCGCCCCAGGGCTTTTCGAGGGTTAGTTCTCTCGTTTGCGTTTGACCTGTTTCAAATACCGCCAAGATCGCCGATTTCGTCTTCGCGATCGCCGCCTCGGGGTATCCGACAAAATCATCTAGCAGGCGACCCATGAACCAAGAAGCGGACCGAGCCGTGAGTTTTTCACAGCCGTGATTCGCGTAAATACATCGAAGGGAACGATCGTATCGGGCTATAACAGCAGGGGCATTCGCTGTAAGCCTAAAGCGCTCCCGTTGGTTTTGGGCGTGCTGCTGTCTTGGGTTGTTTTCTTCTCTCCCCTGAGAACGTGAGGACCCTTCGTTGTCGCGATTCGAGTCCGTGCCTGCGTTTTGTTGTTTTTCCTGAGACAGCGCCGTCGATTTGTCTTTGGCGGAGGCGCTTGTCATGGCGTTACGCTCCTCTCATCGATTGATGGCGGGGGGCAGGGCGAGAGAGAAAAGGAAATGAAAACTTACGCGGGGAAAGCTCGGCAGTGGGGGCCAGGGGCTTGTGGCACGGCACCAAACGGGACTCCTTTCTTAAAGTGGCGTTAGCGTAGGGGTCAATCGGCTCATAAAGGGTGGCTTTTTTAAGGAAGGAAGCCAAGGGGGTTTTTGAGCTCCGCTGAGCTGGCATGTCGTTCGTCATGTCAGCTTTGTAAGTAGTTGAAATGGCAGGTTAACCTAATATGTCGATGGCTGCCTGGCGATGACGGCAATAAGCTCGTGGGGTAAAGAGGCGGTAAAACGTTGCGGGAGGAGGGGAATTGCTCCTGTTGGATTGCTAACTTGTTGTACTTACGACCATAAGGGTGGAAAAAATTTTTCATACTCTTGGCTTTCAGGGCGCTTCGTGGCTAGGATACGACCCCATGGATATCAAGGACATTGAAAACATCATCAAGATTCTCAAGCAGAACGAAGTAACGGAGTTCGAACTTGAGCAAGAAGGAACCCGAGTTAAGTTGTCTCGGACCGCTGCCGGCGCCTACGTCTCGTCCGAAGTGCGATACGATGTTGTGCCAGCCGTGCATGTCGCCGCCCCGGCTGCTTTCGCCGCAGCTCCTCAGGACGACCTTGGCCGATTTACAAAGGTTGAGTCCCCTATCGTAGGCACCTTCTACCGTAAGCCTTCTCCAGACGCCGATTTCTTCGTGAAAGAGGGTGATGTGGTGAGCAAGGGAGATACCCTTTGTATCATCGAAGCCATGAAGCTTATGAACGAGATTGAAGCTACAACATCTGGCCGTGTTGTTAAGATCCTAGGAACTGAAGGTAAGGTAGTCGAATTCGGTGAGACTCTCTTCCTTATTGACCCAGCGGGTTAGTTCAATGAACTCTGTTCCATTTCAAAAAGTCCTTGTCGCTAATCGAGGCGAGATCGCGCTTCGAATCATCCGTGCTTGTCACGAATTGGGCATCAAAACGGTGGCTGTTCACTCGAAGGCCGACGAAGATGCCCTTCACGTGAAGCTGGCAACCGAGAGCGTTTGTATTGGACCAGCTCTGGCAAAAGAGAGCTATCTCAATATCGCGTCAATCATGTCCGCCGCTGTGGCCACTCGCGCTGACGCTATTCATCCAGGTTACGGGTTTTTGAGCGAAAACTCAGCGTTCGCCGAGATTTGCGCCAGCTGTGGCATTACGTTCATCGGACCTACCGTTCGTAGCATGAGGATCATGGGTGATAAGGCCCGTGCTCGGCGTGTTGCGGATAAGGTTGGAGTTCCAACAATCCCGGGCGATAGCAAGGGGCTCCTCGACCCTAACGAGGGGTTGAAGATCGCTGAAAAGGCTGGATTCCCGATCCTTCTCAAGGCTTGCGCCGGAGGTGGTGGTCGAGGAATGAAGATCGTGAAGTCTCCTGAGGAGTTCGTTTCGACCTTCCAGACCGCGCAGCGAGAGGTTGAGGCCGCTTTCGGAGATGGGCACCTTCTTGTGGAGAAGTACCTGCCTAAGGTGCGTCACATTGAGGTTCAGGTTGCTGGCGACCTCTCTCATAACGCTATTCACCTTGGTATTCGAGACTGCTCTATTCAGCGGCGATATCAAAAGGTTATCGAGGAATCTCCATCGATCGGTCTCCCCGAGAGTTTGCAGAATCAGATTCAAGATGCCGCTCTTGAGCTCATCAAGTCAGTGAACTACACGAGCCTCGGCACTGTTGAGTTCCTTGCTGATTTAGAGGCGAACAAGTTCTACTTCATCGAGATGAACACCCGTCTTCAGGTGGAGCATCCGGTAACTGAGATGGTGACTGATGTGGATCTTGTGAAGGAGCAGATTCGTCTTGCTGCGGGCCTGGATCTTTCATGGTCTCAAAAGGATATCAAGGTGACTGGGCACGCTATCGAGGCCCGTATTAACGCTGAAGATCCTCGTACGCTCATACCATCCCCTGGTTTGATCAAGAGTTACCACCCACCAGGAGGTAACGGTGTTCGTGTGGATTCCGCGATATATGCTGGGTACTCGGTTAAGCCTTACTACGATTCATTGATTTCTAAACTGATTGTTCGGGACAAGGATAGGGCTTCTTGTATCAAGAAGCTTCTTGTGGCTCTTGATGAGTATCTCATCGATGGCATCTCAACGAACATCGAGCTCCATCGAAGAATTTTGTCGCACCCTGACTTCCAGAGTGGTAACTTCTCAACGAAGTTTTTGGACCAAGTTCAGCTCTTTGGGTAACTCATGAAAAATAAGCTCCGCGCTCGTTTCGCTAGGTCTCTTTCGAAGGGGCGGGCTGTAGGTGTTTGTGTCGCTCTTGTCGCTACGCTTGTTGCCTCGCCCTTGAGTGGTTTAGCGGAGAGCCATCCCTCAGCGCTCCTCTCTGAAAGCGCCTTTGATTTTGGCTCCGTTGCGCAGGGTGTCAAGGTTGTTCGCGAGATTGAGGTTAAGAACACAGGATCTGCGGATTTGGTGATTCAGCGGGTTTCCCCATCCTGTGGATGTACCACCACTGCTTTATCGTCTCCGACTGTTCCCCCCGGAAAATCTGAAAAAATTCGTATCTCGTTTGATACAAGCGGATTCTTCGGTCCCAAGAAGAAGACCGTGACAGTCGCGACCAACGACCCCGACAATTCGGAGCTCGTTTTTACTCTGACTGGACATGTCGCTACAGGGCTTACGGCGTCGCCTACTCGACTTGAGTTTGGAGAGGTTTCTCCGGCTTCGAGCAAGAGCGTGCGAGTACGAGAGGTGTCCATAGAGATCGCCGAGGGGTCTGATCTTGAGGTGTCAAAAATCGCTTCACTATCCAAATTTCTTGGTGTTGGCCCAATAGTTAAACAGGGACGTCGATACAGCGCTCAGGTTGAGTTGCTCGCGAGTGCTCCTAAGGGTGATTTTAGAGATCGAGTGATATTTGAGTTCGCCGGTGACAGAAGGGCTCCGGTCAACGTTCCTGTTACTGCGACTGTGCAAGGAGATATTAGGGTGTCTCCGGCGACCGTGTCTTTTGGCATTGTCGAAGGGGGACAAGTGCTCGAGCGGAGAGTTCGCTTTGAGAATAAATCGACCTCTCCTGTGGCTGTTCGGTGGATTCGAAGTTCAGATCCTGCGGTATCCGCGTCAGTCGTTGAGGTTCAGCCTGGCAAGCAGGGAGTAATCGTAGTTCGCGTTGATCCGCGAAAGGTTCATGGGGATCTCAAGGCCACGTTGGAGCTCCATACAAGCCATCCCGTTGAAAATGAGGTTCTCCTCAACGTCTACGGCGTTCAACCCCCGAAATAGCTTGACCGTTCCTGAGAGATTGGCGGTTAATAAGCCTATGGGGATACCTGTCCACGCTCTCGGTAATTTTCGCGCGCGTCTGCGCATGACGCTTGCAATCGCGTTGTGCGTAGTGAGTGCCGCTCCGCGCGCAGCGTACGCGGAATCGGTCGAGTTCTTGGGAGCTCAATTTCCTGTGCGGGCACTTTCCCCAGTCGATCACGGCCAAATTGTTGTTGAAGTAGAGGGAGGCAAATGGATGAGTGCCTCCGATAAAGTAGGGCCTTCTGTCGCCGATTTTTAC
>CANLCB010000051.1 GCA_947488865.1 Deltaproteobacteria bacterium
GCAGACGGCATATGGAGAGAAGATATCGTCAGATGTCCGCTCGACGCGGCGCCAAGAGCGATAGTAGCACTCACAGGATCTCGGATCTCTCCAATCATAATCACATCCGGATCATGACGCAGCACCGAGCGAATAGCCCGCGGATAATCGAGCCCTTGGCCCTCTCTAACCTGAACTTGCACCATTCCCGGAACCGGGGCCTCTACAGGGTCTTCTACGGTAACAACATTCCGTCCTTGATTCTGCAGCTCCAAAACTACCGAATACATCGTCGTGGTTTTTCCACTCCCAGTCGGTCCGGCGAGTAGAATAACCCCTTGCGTTCGATCGATTGCTCTTCGGACTATCTTCATGGCGATCGGCTCTATTCCAAGCATCGACAGCTGTGGCAGCTTTCGCGCGTAGAGAAAGCGTAAAACCACACTTTCTCCATCAAGGACTGGCAAGGTACTTACGCGCACACACCGAGAGCCGGTCCCGACTGAAAAGGTAAAAGCGCCATCCTGCGGCAGCAGACGAGAGGCAATATCGAGCCCTGCCAAGACCTTTAACCGAGACACAACCTGTTCGTGGAGCTTTCGAGGATACAGATGCTCGTCCTGAGAGAGTAGCTCTCCGTCGATACGCAGTCGTAACAACGCGCCCTTCGGAGTCGGGCACAGGTGGAGATCCGAGGCACCGCGAGCGACGGCGAATTCCATGAGAGTCGAAAGAAAAGTCGCCGCATCCCCTTCCGCGCGCGGAATCTCGCAAGCCTCGTCACTTCGCGCGGCCATGATGCCACGCTTTAAACGCAGCAAGGACCGCTCTACTCGCCTATCCGATCCGAGATACGCTCGAACAATCGCCTCTTCAACTATCTCCTCAGGTACCTCCACCGCGACGCACTCACACCTACTAACAAACGCGACGGCTCGACAGACATCCGAATGCGCTGAGGCCACGGCGCAATGAAGAGTCTTGAGTCCACCTTGCTCTACAATACCAAGGGGAAGGGCTTTAAGTTTTAGAGCGCTCTCGTACGGCAAGCAATGACGAGCCTCTTCTGAGGAGCTCAGCGCTAGATCCTGCGCTGACCATGAAATCGGCTCTATTTCGGCCAGCTTTATTGAATTAACGGGAGATGTATTGGATAGCTCTTGGTTCATCCCCTACCCTATCGTGGGACTCTGCAAATTGTTGCTCCATAGACACCGACCAAGCCTGTCGTTTTAAGGTCGAATCTATATATTCGAGCAGTTGCGCGCTCGAGAGCTCTTGCGAACCGAACACGTACGTGGCATCGAGCGGAGGCGCAATGAACATAGAACTCGAAGCCCGCACCTCGCTCCACTCAGTATCCGATCCGACGGCCCCTCACGCCGTGACCGCAGGCCCACACGCCCCTTATTCCACCGACGCGTTCAAGTCTCTCTCAGCCCCTCAACGAAAGGAGCTTCGAAGCGTGGTACGACAATGCAACGAGCGAGACTCTAAGCAGCTTGAATTTCTCATTGAACATCTACCAATCAAGGACGTGCGAGACTCTGTCCTTTCAACCCTCTGGGAGCGGGAATACCTCATTTCAAGACCCGCAAATCGAGGACGACTCCTTGAGGCTCTCCAGCCCTACGCCCATGAGCCAAAAGTCCAAGTTTTGGCGATGCTCAGCTTGAAAGAGCCGGACTACGCGCGCTCCTATCAGGTGTGCGCTCCCGCGGCTCGCCTCCTTGCCGCTCACATGAAATCACCTAGTGAGTCCATAGTCGACGAACTACTTGACCTAGGTCGTCGCTATGGCAAGAGCGCTAACGACCCCGCGGCACGAATAGCCTTCTTCCTTCTCGCCGAATCCCCACCAACTTCGTACCTACACCAAAAAGCCCACTACGAGGCTCGAAGCTGGTACGCGAAGCGTCTCACTAAAGCTAACCCTTGGCTCGAGCTACTAACGTGTCATCGATCTCCATTAGGACTCTCTTTGCTAAGTGAGATTGTTCGGGGCTCAGTTCGTGACCCTCATGACACCTCGGCGCTGCTCGGTATGGTCACGCTCCCATTTCTACCGCACGAGATTGCGGTGATTGGGTCAATCATCGGGTTTGCCACTCGAGAAGTGTGCAAGCTCTTGGGACAAAACAATAGAATGGCCAACTCAACCGCTTTGGGAATTGCGGCTGGTATTATCATCACCTCTCGCCTGATGTGGCACGCTTCCAGGGCTGATACATTTAACAGTGGGCGAAATCGAGAGCGAATTGAAGCACTCCATAACCTCAAATCATTTACCGTAGTTTCCGACGAATCACCCAGCGCTCAGGAGCAGACACTCGCCCGAAAGGCTCTTCGCCTTATTGGTGAGGCGGGTCGGAGCCTTCTTCAAGACGCCCCTGTGAGAGCGGCCGCGAAGGCGTTACGGAGTGACAATCCTTCGCTATCCGAACTAAAAAACTTCGCGCAAGGTAAGACCACAAGCGATGTATCAACGCAGCAAGCATAGAGCTGTCCCCTACTCCCAGGTACCGCTTGGTAATATTCATTATGAGGAGGCAAATGCTGCGACCTTCAGCATATTAGTTCCAGCGGGCGTTAAGGACCACTACAACCTCTGCAGACTATAAACACCGCGGACTATAACCACTGCGGACTATGAACACTGCGGACTATGAACACTGCGGACTATAACCACTGTCGCCCTTGAGGGATGTACTTACTAGGAATCGTTTGTTTGATGTACTGCGACGGCTTTCTCATGAAATTAAAGTACAAAATGTGTCGCAATGCCGCGATGCCGTCCTTCCACGTGATCTTCTTCCCTTCCAGGTAATTTCTTGGGAAATACCAGATCGGAACCTCGATAATCTTAAGCTTCAAGCGAGCTATCTTCGCTGTGATCTCAGGCTCAAATCCGAATCGATTAGACTCAAGCTCGATGTTCTTAATAATGTCGGCCTTGAAGAACTTGTAACAGGTCTCCATGTCGGTGAGGTACAAGCCAGAAGAGAGATTACTGAAGGTGGTGAGGAATCGATTAACGAGATAATGGAATGTCCGATGAACTTGAACCACTGTCGCCTTAAATCGCGAGCCGTAAACAACATCGGCCTTACCAGCGACAATCGGAGCGATGATCGAAGGAATGTCATCAAGAGAGTATTCAAAGTCGGCGTCCTGCACACCAATGATATCACCGGTAGCGAGCTCAAATCCCTTACGAATAGCGGCGCCTTTTCCAACATTGTACTCTTGAAAGTGAAGCTGCACTTGAGAAGAGAATTGGAAATTTTTTAAAATGGAAGGACTGTCGTCTTTTGAGCAATCGTCGATGATAACGAGCTCTTTCTCAACTCCCTCTAGTCGCAACGCGTCAACCTGTCGCAAAAACTCAAGAAGGTGAGCGGACTCATTGTATACAGGGATAACGAGAGACACCTTCATGGCATTAGGTCCAAAATATTCAACAGAGACGGAGGCAATCCCGTCTAGCGGGAATCTATCTCACCTCCCCCTTCGAGTCCATCCAGAGTAAGACTGGCCAGTAGTAGCTAGGCGTTAGCCGCCTGAGAGGCTTCCGTCATGTCAGTCATCTGACTCCGGAGCGTTGAGAGAAGGAACACTCCCGGCACTCCAATAACAAGGTATTGGATTACATGCTGCGTGAGAACGATACAGAGCGCGAGCTCGCTTGAGGCCACTCCGACTGACATCAAAACGTTCTTAGCGACAAGCTCTATGACACCAAATCCTCCCGGGGCGGCTGGAATAAGTGAACTAAAATTCACTGAAACTAGAAATAAGACAGTGCCAAACAGAGAAAGGTTCGCGTCGTACGCGTAGGCGACGCAGGCGAAGGCTCCAAGCTCAACGCTCCAAATCACGATTGACCAGAGAGAGATTTTGAAAGCGGCGGAGAGAGAGCACAAAGGACTCAACCCATGGATAAAAATCTGCGCTCGAGATAGCGCGTACGTCGAAGCTTTGTGAGACAGCTTCGTTGTAAGCTTATCAAAGATGGAAAATATCCCCTCTCGAAACAACAAGGTCACAATAACACCAGCGGTCACGGCAACGAACAAATACGCTACATACAGAAGGTTCTGCGCGTATTCAGGGTCTAAGTGGCCCTGGCCAAACAAAAGAATCGTTCCCGCGAACAAAATGCTTAGGGTGAGGCCATCCGCCAAACGCTCACTGGCGATGGTGGCAAGCATAAGCGTTCTAGGTTTTCCGACTACTTTAGCCCCGAGGTGGGCTCTGACTAATTCTCCCGCTCGCGCTGGAAGGATGTTGTTCATGAAAAAACCAAGCACAAGTACCCGAAGCGATGAAGAAAATGGAAGAGAAAGATCAGGACAGAGCACCGGCCATCGAGCCGAGCGGAGAATATAGGAAATAATAGTTAGAAAGACGGCGGCGAAAACATACGAGAGGCGCACGCTCTGAGCATGAGACACGATCATCTCCCACTCAACTCCTCGAAACGCGAGGTAGAGCGCTACGACCGTGATAATCCAGGGGGCTATGGTTTTAAAAATGAACCGCTTCATCAACAAAGGGGGAGAGAGAGCCGTAATCTTGGGGCTACCCGACTGCATGTGCGGACAAACCGCCCGCCGGCCGTCGCCACGAATCGAGCAGAAGGGTATCAAGGAACTCCCAAAAGGCCAAGGGAGAGGGTTTTTAACAGACTGGGGCGACGCTCCAATCACCGTGCCCCCCAACGACTTTCTCGAGCGAGGGGCTGGTCACTTACGAACGTACACATACATTCATAATACCAGTCAGTTATAGCGTAGAACGTCCCTTCGGGTACATTCCGCAACTTTATTCAGCAGAAGGCGAACTCTCCTCAAGCACCCTATTTATTAACCGTCGTGAGTATATGGATTGAGCTATGAGCCCAGAGCCCCTTAACACTCCTCCTTTGTGCGCCGTTCCAAACTTCTTTAATTCCGTCTTCGTGCCTGCGGTGGAGCGCCGACTACCGGACGAAGGCTCTATAGCGGCGAAGGTGTTAGACCATACGACCGGCATTCGACCTTTTATTCAAACACTATCGCAAGACCTCTGCGAAGATGGACGTATAGGGCCAGACAGCGCCCGACAGGCAGTCAGTTTCGTATCTCGCTCAAGTGCGTCAGCCATTGTCGCCGGTGGCAGTATAACACTCGCGTCCTTGGGAATAGTGGTTGGTTCGCCTCTGGCTGCTCTTGGCGGCGGCCTAGCGGGCCTCGCCATTCTTCCGCCCCTTGCTGAGCGCGCTGCCGTGGGGGTATCGAACTTTTTCGGAGAGCTACTTCAAGGGGTACGAGGAGAGCGGGAGACGGACTCGGCCCGATAGGGTCGCATTCCGCATACGCACAAAAAAACCCCAGACGTTTTCACGCTGGGGCTTTTTCTTTGTAGCAACTCAGCGATTCGCTTACTGCTGAGCGAGATTTCTGAGAGCGTGAATTCGAGCAACTCGCTGCGCGAGGAGCTCTCGTTCTGGGTCAAAGAGGCTAAGAGCTTCAAGCTCGGCCTCAAGGAGCCCAACATCCTCAGAGAGAGGAGCGAGATCAAGCGCGTCTGGGAGGTCTACCGTATCAGCCAACAACGTAAGGACGTTGTTGTTGAAGGTGCAAACGCCCCCCGATACTACGCAACGCCTTGGCGTGGCATCGGTGGTTGTCGCGTACTCAACCAAACCAGTGGAGAGTAACCCCACATAGTCACAGTGATTCGGAAGGAATCCAAGCTCGCCACCTTCGCCCGGAACGGTTACCGCAGCGACCGAAGCCTCGACCTCAAGTCCGCGCCCCGAATATACCTTTAGTTGAAACGTACCCTCTGACATCCCCTATCCTCTCGGTCCCTACGCAGCCTGCGCGAACTCTGCAGCCAACTTCTCGGCCTTAGCGCGAACAGAGTCGAGCGTTCCAGCCATGTAGAAAGCCTGCTCTGGAAGATCGTCGAGCTTACCATCAACAAGCTCTCCGAAGCCCTTAATCGTGTCCTCAAGCTTGCAGTAAACGCCTGGAGTACCCGTGAAGGTCTCAGCGACGTGGAAAGGTTGAGAGAAGAATCGCTCAATCTTACGAGCTCGAGCAACTGTAAGCTTATCTTCCTCAGACAACTCGTCCATTCCGAGAATGGCGATGATGTCTTGAAGGTCCTTGTAGCGCTGAAGGGTCTGCTGAACCTTACGAGCCACTCGGTAGTGCTCGTCTCCTACTACGCTCGCCTCAAGAACGGTTGAGCTCGATGTGAGAGGATCTACCGCAGGATAGATTCCCTTCTCAGCGATTGAACGCTCAAGAGCGATCGTAGCGTCAAGGTGCGCGAATGTCGTCGCAGGAGCTGGATCAGTGTAGTCGTCGGCTGGTACGTATACCGCCTGAATCGACGTAATAGAGCCCTTCTTCGTTGAAGTAATACGCTCTTGAAGCTGACCCATGTCAGTTGCGAGCGTTGGTTGATAACCCACCGCGCTCGGCATACGTCCGAGGAGCGACGACACCTCGGATCCCGCTTGAAGGAATCGGAAGATGTTATCTACGAAGAGAAGAACGTCTCGACCTTCCTCATCTCGGAAGAACTCTGCGGTTGTAAGAGCGGAAAGAGCTACACGGAAACGTGCTCCTGGAGGCTCACTCATCTGTCCGTACACGAGGCACGCCTTGTCGATAACGCCGGAATCCTTCATCTCGTGCCAAAGGTCGTTACCTTCACGAGTACGCTCACCCACTCCAGCGAATACAGAGAATCCTCCGTGCGCCTTAGCGATGTTGTTAATGAGCTCCATGATGATAACGGTCTTTCCTACTCCGGCACCTCCGAAGAGACCGATCTTTCCTCCCTTAAGGAATGGAGCGACAAGGTCTACTACCTTGATGCCAGTCTCAAGGATCTGCTTCGATGTCGACTGGTCCTCGAACGATGGAGTTGGACGGTGAATCGGCCAACGTGTGTCAGTATCAACGGAACCAAGCTCGTCGATCGGACGGCCAGTTACGTCAAGAATTCGACCAAGGGTCTTCTGACCTACAGGAACCGAGATCGGAGCGCCCGAATCCACAACGGATTGTCCACGAACGAGACCTTCGGACGAGTCCATCGCGATACAACGAACCACGTTGTCTCCAAGGTGCTGAGCTACCTCAAGAACGAGATTGTTCTCTTGGTTGTCGATATTTGGATTTGTTGTAAGGAGAGCGTCGTAGATCTTCGGAATACCGCCGCCCTGTGGGAACTCAACGTCAATTACCGCGCCGAGAACCTGACTGATCTTTCCTTTTCGTCCCATTGTCTCTTTCATACTATTTTTCCTTCGTTACTTGAGTGCTTCAGCTCCACCGACGATATCAAGCAGCTGGCTGGTGATACCTGTCTGTCTCAGCTTGTTAAACTTAAGCGTAAGCGAGTGAATAAGTTCGCCCGCGTTCTTTGTGGCGTTGTCCATGGCTGTCATTCGGCTCGCGTGCTCACTTGCCTTCGTGTCAAACGCGGCCTGTCGAACGATAGCGCGAACGATTCGCGGAACAACCGCCTCGAATACTCGCTCCGCGTTTGGCTCGAAGAGAGTTACACCTGAAGCAGCAACAACCGTAGTTGCGGTAGTAGCGAGAGCTTCCTTATCGAGAGGAATCAATCGCTCTGCCGTCGCGACCGTTGAGATTGCGGAACGGAATCGAGTGTACACCACATACAATTCGTCGAACTCGCCCTTTAAGAAATCAACCTCGAGACGCTGACACACTTCCTGGGTTGGCCAGAAAGTCGGGTCATCCGAAAGGCTCTCTTGGGCATCGAGGTACTCGCGACCGACACGGCGGGCGTACTCTGCGGGCTTCTTCCCGAGAAGAACGGTCGAAATCTCGCACCCTGGATACTTTTGAGCGATCTCTCTGTAGAGCGCCTCAACCTTTCGATTGAGGTTGGTGTTAAAACCACCACAAAGACCTCGGTTCGCACCCAGAACTAATACTCGAACGCGCGTTACCTCTGGACGAGCCTCAAGGAGAGGATGAGAAAACTCACTCCCTCCCTGAAGCTGCGCCAATACGCCCTTAAGAGCGTCAGTGTACGCGCGAGATCGCACTACAGCCTCTTGTGTCTTGCGCAGCTTTGCGGCCGCAACAAGTTTCATCGCTGAGGTGATCTTCTTCGTGTTTTTCACCGACTTTAATCGTCGGCGAATCTCTTTAAGACCTGCCATGAGGTTTTAATCCTTATGCTGCGTTAGCGTGAGCTTGAGCTGACTTTGCGCCCTTTGCTCCGTGCCCTACCCCATTTGCGCTTCCGTTTACAGAAACCGCGGTTCCCGCGATGAACTGATCAACAAACGCGCCGAGCGCCTTCTTCAAGCGATCCGTGATGTCCTTATCAAGCTCAGCCTTCACACGAAGGTCCTTCATGAGGTCAGCCTGCGCTGAAAGCATGTGGCGGTGAAGAGCCTCTTCAAACGGACGTACCTGAGCCACATCGAGCTTGTCGGTGAAGCCGTTAGCTACTGCGAAGATCGAAAGAACCTGAAGCTCCACTGGCATTGGAACGTTCTGTCCTTGCTTCAAGATCTCCACAAGACGAGCTCCCTTCGCGAGCTGCGCGCGAGTTGCCGCGTCGAGGTCCGATCCGAACTGAGCGAATGCTTGCTTCTCTCGGTACTGAGCGAGATCGAGACGGAGAGTTCCGGCGATCTTCTTCATCGACTTAACTTGAGCGGCTCCTCCTACACGGGATACCGAGAGACCTACGTTCACCGCCGGTCGAATACCGGAGTTGAAAAGGTCGGCCTCAAGGAAGATCTGACCATCTGTAATCGAAATCACGTTCGTTGGTACGTATGCGGATACGTCACCCTCAAGTGTCTCAATCACTGGAAGAGCTGTAAGGGATCCTCCGCCAAGCTTATCGCTCAGCTTCGCTGCTCGCTCAAGGAGGCGAGAGTGAAGATAGAATACGTCTCCTGGGTAGGCTTCTCGTCCTGGCGGACGGCGAAGAAGGAGCGAAACACTTCTATATGCTACAGCGTGCTTAGAAAGGTCATCGTAGATCACGAGAGCGTGCTTGCCGTTCTCCATGAAGTACTCGCCCATCGCGCATCCAGCGTATGGCGCAAGGAAGGCCATCGGAGCTGGCTCTGACGCTGTGGCGGACACAACGATTGTGTGGTCCATAGCGCCGTGCTCTTTAAGACGCTCTACAACCTGAACAACGGAGGAACGCTTCTGGCCGATAGCGACGTAGATGCAGATTACCCCTGTTCCCTTCTGGTTGATTATTGTGTCGATCGCGACTGTGGTCTTACCTGTCTTCTTGTCGCCGATGATAAGCTCACGTTGTCCACGTCCTACTGGAGTCATCGCGTCGATGGCTTTGAGGCCAGTCTGCATCGGCTCATGAACCGACTTACGACCAACGATACCTGGGGCCTTGATCTCAATTCGTCGCATGTGCGGAGTTTTGATGTCTCCAAGGCCGTCGATAGGATTTCCGAGGGCGTCAACAACTCGACCTACAAGGGCCTCTCCGACTGGAACCTGAGCGATTTGACCTGTACGGCGA
>CANLCB010000052.1 GCA_947488865.1 Deltaproteobacteria bacterium
GATAGTGGTGTTGGATTTAGCTGTAATCGCTGTGAGCTTGCGGAGTGCTTTGCTCATTAATCGGGCTTGCAGTCCTGGTTGCTGGTCTCCCATCTCTCCTTCGATCTCGGCTCGAGGCACGAGTGCCGCTACAGAGTCGATAACCACAAGGTCAACTGAGTTTGAGGAAACGAGCGCCTCTGTGATCTCGAGAGCCTGCTCGCCGCAATCAGGTTGGCTCACGAGGAGTTTTGAAGTGTCTACTCCCAATCGCTTTGCGTAGTTCACATCGAGGGCGTGCTCCGCGTCGATGTATACAACAGTCCCGCCAGCCTTCTGCACTTCTGCCGTTGTGCTGAGAGCCAGTGTGGTCTTTCCTGAGGACTCAGGGCCGTAGATCTCGCAGATTCGTCCTTTAGGGATTCCTCCAATACCCAGAGCAAGGTCCAGGGACAGGCTTCCTGTTGAGAAGCAGTCCATCTTCTGTCCCTCTGACGCCTCAAGGTTCATGATTGCGCCTTTGCCGTACTTCTTTTCTAGCTGAGAGATGGCAGTTGAGAGGGCCTTTCCTTTTTCTCCGGAGTTTGAATCGTTGTCTCGATCGTAGAGGTCCATCTTGTTCTCCTTATTCCTTGTTGTTTTTAATTGGTAAATTTTTAAATCGTGTTTGAGGGCTAACATGCCTCAAAACATCGGTTCTCTAAAGAGAGAAATGAATGTTGTTGGGTATGTCTGTCACTTAGTGCAATTCTCGAATTACACCGATGAGTCTCCCTTGAATTGTCACCTTGTCCACCGTAATCGGTTGCATGGTTGGGTTCGCGGGAATGAGCATCACCGAGCCGTTCTTTAATCGTCGGTATCGTTTGAGAGTTGCGCTTCCGTCGTCCAAAAGGGCAACTACGATCTGACCGTCTTCAGCGTTTTCCTGTTTTTTGATTACTACGATGTCACGGTCACAGATGTGCTCGTCGATCATCGAGTTTCCGCTGACCTCAAGGCAGTACACCTCTCCGCGTCCGTCGATCATGTTCGGTGGAATTTCGATAGTGGAGGACTGTTCGATAGCTTCGATTGGACGACCCGCGGCGATAACTCCCAGAAGGGGAACTGCGGTAGGTCCGAGCTCAGGCGTGACTCGGTCGAGCAGTTCGAGCATTCCATCGGCTCCGCGTCTAATGAAGCCCTTGTTTACGAGTCGCTCTAGATGAAAGTGTGCGGTTGAGGCTGACTTCACCCCAATAAATTCAGCGATGTCTTTAAGCGATGGGGCGTATCCTTTGTCAGCCAGGAATTTTCTGAGGAATTCAAGGGTTTGGCGCTGGACCGGGGCTAGGGTGTTCGACTGAAACGATGGGTTCGTCTCACTCGCTTGTTTACGGTTCTTCGATTTCATACCTGTCCTTCGAAACAGTCTATTTCGGTACTATATGCAAAAAGACTAGAACTGGCAACCGAAAATGTTTGGGTTACACACTTTTTTTGACGAACAGGGGTTGAGAGGGGTTTTTCGCTTAATGATTCCGCTCTGCGTGACGACTACTAATAATGAAGGGGCCAGGTGTTTTCTGTGCTCCATAGCTTGGAAGGATTTTCTCGATGCGTTTAATGCCTAGTGGCGAAATGTTTGGTTCTGCACTGCGAAAGGAGGTTAGGCTCCTCGTAGTCGACGATCATTCCGATCACTTTGAGCACCTCCAGGCTCATGCGGAGATGTACAGTTCTCAGTTTGCCATTGAGTGCAAACTAGTGGCGGATGCCGCCGAGGCGAGGCCGGTGGTGGAGTCGTGGATGCCGTCAGTGGTTCTCGTTGATACTCATTTGATCTCCGATTCTCTCGCCTTCATGAAAGAGCTAGCGGAGATGGGCGCCGCCGTTGTTGCGGTGAGTGAAAAACGAATTCCAGAGCTCGTAGAGACCTGTCAACAGCATGGTGCCGTCGGATATTTCACCAAGAGCGATAATCCTGACGACGTAGAAGCTCTCATAGGGTTCATCGCCTCCGTGGCCTCCAAGGTTGCCGTTTCGCACTAGGCCCTTCGTCCGACATTCAAATAAGTGTCCACAGGTCGCAACTTGCTGTAAGTCGATGCAGTTCTAGTTTTTCGCTGGACTTTTGCCCACAAATCCCTCTTTTTAGAACGTGATTATCAGGCTAGAGTCGTCTACTAGTCCAAAAATTCTAAGCACGCGGAGATGTGTATATGACCGAGAGGTCTCTTCTAGAGAAAATCGCTGGCTCAATGGCCCTTGTATCGATTGCGATGGTCGTCTGCGGAACGGATGCGTGCCAAGAGAATTACCAGGTTGGAGCTCAGGCGAAAGTTCCGGCCACGGCGACCGATGGTGAAAGTACCGAGACCGCTACTCCAACCTCCACTCCCACCAATACTCCCACCAATACTGCTACCGGTGGTGTATTTTTGACTCCTACGGCTACGTCCCCTAGTGCGTCGAGCTCGTCTATTTCTGTTGGCGATGCTACGGGTCCAACTGGTGGGTTGTTTGAAGACCTTTCATCTCTTAGCTCAGACGAGGACGACACGAGCCCGACCAATGGAGCGCTTGCCGCAGGTAGCGGCGATAGTAATAGCAACTGGCTCGGTAAGGCTTACTCGAAAGAGGGAAGCGCAGCGGATGGATGGCAGGATTCGGATGGTGATGGGTTTAGTGATTCGAAAGAGGAGTCCGCGAGCTCGGATCCACGCGATGCCACATCTGTACCGAGCGGCGGAGCGACAGGGCAGTTAGATCTGCGTCTGCGTAGCGTCGATCCAGACATGGATGGATTGACCTCTGAAGATGAGGTGAAGCGCGGCACAAATCCTCAATCCTCAGATTCTGATGGAGATGGAAAGCCCGATGGCGCTGAAGTTCTTTCGAAGTCGGATCCGTTAGTAGCCTCAAACGATTATGTAGACACTGATAATGACGGTCTCTCTGACGCGTACGAGCAAACCAAGGGCACTAATCCAAAGGGTTTGGATTCTGATAGTGACGGCCTTCGAGACGACCTAGAGATCGTTGTGGGGAGCAACCCAACTCGTATTGACTCCGATGGGGATGGAATCTCTGACGGTAAGGAGTTCGATCTCGGCTCGGACCCTCTATTAGGTGAGCCAGACAAAGCGGCGCCGGCGCTGTAAGGCTCTCCCGGCGTGAGAAACCCCGCCTGCTTTGTGTAAGTGTGTGAATAGTAAGGACTTCTGAGGGCTTGGCACTTTGCTTTCTAGCCGAACCCCCCTCGTCCCTTAAATCATCTTAACTTCCTGTATACTTGCGCGCAGTTCCAACGGTTTCTCCTGCTTTCGAGCCAGGGAGTCACCAACCCGTAAAAGGAAGCGATGTCGGCTGGCTCCACATACATCAACTTGGCGATCCAAGCGCTCCAAGATGGAAATCTTCAGCACGCTCGCGCTCATCTTGAGTGCGCGCAGAGACATGATTCAAACGCCCCAGATCTGAACCTCGTGATTGCGATGTTTCTCGCGTCGCTCGAAGATTATCAATCGGCGCACGCGCATGTGAAGCGAGAGCTTGAACTCTATCCTCAAAATGAGTTCGCTCAGAACTTATTGATAGATATCGAAACAAGACTTCAAGTTGAGCAGATGCCCGTAGCTTCTCGAAATCAGGTAGAGGAAGTTCAGGCAGGGATGGAGGGGTTGCGTGAAACCCTGGCTCATCTCGCTTCCTCCAAGTCCGCGAAGATTCGCGTGTTGGGAACGCTTCAACGTTCCATGAAAGGTCGTCCTCACGGTCTGAAAGTAGGTCGCTATCAAGAGGCGATTGCGAATCAACTCCCATGGTTTGATGGGACCTCTGTCGCGTGTGAAATGGCGCGTATAATTCAACCGCGGCGATGCGCGGTCATCGGTGGCGATTCGCATCTGGTAGCGGAGGTTGTTGTCGCTGAATCACCTACCACCAAAGTGGATGTGTGGAATCCTACCTGGATCACGGTAGGCGCGACTTGGAATGGAATTAGACCGAGAGTCTCAGGCGCCGTCTGTTTAGCGACGCATCAATGCGCTGAACGCGCGGAGCTCTTCTCCTCACTTCTGAGAGAGTCAGCGGAAGCCCCGTTCGACCTGATTGTGATAAATCTGGCTTCTGTGTGCGACTCTTCGGACTCTGTATGCGCCGCGATTGAGCTCTGTTTTGATAGAGTATCTCGAGAGGGCGTTGTGGTGTTTACTGGGTTGTGGCGAGCTCCGTCGTTTAACTGCGCGGAGCAGTGGGCATCGTATCGAAGTCGTTTAGGGCAGCACCTGGTTGTCGAGAGTGAACACGACGATGGCACCGCTGTTGTCGTAGCGCCGGAATGCGCTCGGTTAGTTCAGGTTTTACAGGAACAACGCGTGGAGGAAGACACCGCTTCTCGGCCAGACGCCCGTTCGGCGGTCTTCGTTCGCGCTGATGGAATCGGGGATAGCATTCTCGCGACGTCAATGCTTGAGCCAATCGCCTCTCATTTCGGAAAAAAGATCACGGTTGTTTGTCCTTCTGAGTGCGCGAGTGTGTACGAGCATAATTCGCATGTTGGTCGAATCGTGACGTTCGATAAGAAGCTCATTAAAGAAGACGATCAGTATATCGAGAATATCTCGAATGAGATGTCGACGATCCAAGCGGATATCGTTCTGAATTCCACATTCTCACGGGAGCTGATTGGAGATTATCTTTCGTTCTCGATTCCCGCTAAGCAACGAATCGCTTTCCAAGGTAACCTTTGCAACATCAAAGAAGAGGGGCGCGATTCGAACAACCGTCTTTACACTCGTGTGATTCAAGATTCTGGGGGCGAAAAGCCAGAGTTGGACAGGCACCTCGAGTTCCTAGATGAGCTTGGGATTTCGGTTCCCGAGATTTTTCCAACGCTCTCACTTCAGCCTGCGGAGTTAGAAGCCGCGCGTCGCTTCTATGAGGAGCAGGAGCTTGATCCTCAGAAAGTACTTGTAGTGGGTGTACAGTCGTCACATCCCGTGAAGAATTACGGAGCATGGCGCGAGGTTCTTGCGGAATTATGTGAAGTGCACGGGTACACAATCATGCTCGTGGGCGGGCAGGTTGATCGGAAAGAGGCCGATCTCGCTGTTCGTGGCGTTAAGGGGAGGTATCTTAACCTCTGCGGACTCAATGGATTGCGCGAGACGGCGGCTCTGATCTCATTCGCGCGGTTGGTTCTTTCGGTAGACACCTGCATTCCTCACTTGGCGGCTGCGGTTGGTACGAAGCAGGTGGTCTTGTTAGGTGGAGGGCATTTCGGTCGGTTCTTCCCGTACGCGGCGACAACTTCGGTTGTCTGTATGCCGCTGAGCTGCTTCAGATGTAACTGGTACTGCGAGTACGATTCTACGTTATGCGTGCAAAAGCTCTCGCCGAGGGTGGTCGTCGACGCGGTGCTCGCGACTATCGCTACCGACAGTGACAAGCCGAGAGTCTTCACACAGGGAGCATCCTTGTGGTCGGAATGTAAGCGCCCTGGCGATCCAGAGTCGATAGGGGTTGAGAATTATTTGGCCGCCGAGAGAATTGAGGTTATCTCAGTGCAGAAAGGGCGTCCTGAAAGCTCGATCCTAAAGGTTTTAGAAACTGAAGGTGGGGACACAGGAAGTGTCCCCGCGGTGGCTGGCCTCACGCCGCAGGGTAAGGGCGTCTCAATAGAGTAGCTGTTTACCTGCCCTGCTAGAAGCTAGGTTCTCCGCCATACAGTATTCGGTTAGCGATCTCTTTACCCAACGCGAGACACGCGGTGGCTCCAGGTGAGGGCGCGTTGAGCACGTGGATAACATACGGCGATTGCTTCAGTACGAAATCCTCCTCTAAGGTTCCATCCGGCTTTACGACTTGCGCTCGCACTCCTGAGCGGCCGGGCACAAGGTCGTCCTTTTCGATATCCGGAATAAGTTGTTGCAGGGCTTTCGCGAAAGTTTCTTTTGAGAATGTTCGAGCAAACTCGGTGTATCCGACCCGCCAGTTCGAGCTGATGAGCCTCCTAAATCCGGAAGCGCGAATCATGCGGAATATGTCGCGAATGTTTACGGCATTCCAAGAGTATCCTTCTCGGGCTAAGGCGAGCACTGTTTGAGGGCCGCACTCTATAGAACCGTCGAGTCGCGGGGTGAAGCGGACGCCGACGAAGGGGAGGTCCGCGTCCGCGATGGTGCTGACGATGCTTTTACAAACGCCCTGCGTTTCTTCTTTCAGCACATAGTATTCGCCGCGAAATGGAATAATGCGCTCTTCGGTGCGATCGCCAAAGATTCTCGCGACTCTGTCTGAGTGAAGACCCGCGCAATTTATCGCGTACTGTCCGTGAATGAGAGGAAAGTTGCCCTCAATGATCCATCCCACTCCGGTTCGGGTCGCCGCTTTTACGCGCGCTTGAGTGGCGATAACGCCACCTAACTGTCGAATCTCAACCGCGAGCGCTTCCGCCAGAGCCGTGAAGTCCATGATGCCGGCTTCGGGAATCCATAGGCCTGAGAGACCTTGCACGTGAGGCTCCCGTTTTTTGATCTCGTCTCCCGATAGCAGTATGGGATTAAGTCCATTTTCTCTTCCTTGGTCGAATAACTTTAGAAGGGCAGCCTGCTGAGATTCTGAGAGAGCGACGATGAGCTGTCCGCACAAGGAGAGGGGGACTGAATGTTTTGTGGCGAAATCCATGAGCATCGCGCGGCCCTCGACGCACAGGCGGGCTTTTGAACTTCCGGCTTGGTACTGAATGCCGGAGTGAATGATTCCTGAATTTCTACTGCTTTGGTGTAGTGAGATGTGCGGCTCTTTTTCGAGAACGCGAACAGAGCTTCCAGGTTTCGCGACGAGAAGATTGTAGGCGGTGCTTAAGCCCACCAATCCGCCACCAATGATGACGTACTCAACCTTCATAGTAACCTATCTGTCACGATAGCAGGGGGCTCGGTTTGAAACCAAGAACTATCGTACAAAACACCGGGTAGGGGTGATTTTTCCTGGCGGCGGGAACGTGATAACGTCTCACCGCGTAGAACGACTAGGATGAGATATATGAACCATACTGAATCGGCAAAAGCATTTGAACGAGCAAAAGGCTTTTTCCCCGGCGGCGTTAATTCTCCTGTGCGCGCCTTTCGATCAGTTGGAGGCGATCCGTTCATCGTCAAGTATGGCAAAGGCCCATACCTCTTTGATGTCGATGGTAATCGGTACGTCGACTACATAAACAGTTGGGGACCCTTAGTGCTCGGGCACGCGTACCCTTCCGTTGTTGAGGCGATAGCGACTCAAGCTGCTCGTGGAACCAGTTTCGGGGCGTGCCATGAGCTTGAGAGTGACCTCGCCGCGGTTGTGCGCGAACTGTATCCGTCCCTTGAGCTGATGCGATTTGTAAATTCCGGAACTGAAGCGGGAATGTCTGTCATTCGTCTCGCTCGAGGTTTTACCAATCGTCGAAAGCTCGTGAAGTTTGAAGGGTGTTATCACGGACACGCGGATGTTCTTCTCGCTAAAGCAGGGTCGGGAGTTTTAACGCTTGGGCTTCCGGAGTGCTCCGGAGTTCCTTCTCAAGTCGTGAGCGATACGCTTATCGCGGAGTACAATAATCTTGACTCTGTTGAGCGACTCTTCGCGGAATGTGGGGACGATATCGCCGCTGTTATTGTGGAGCCTGTGGTTGGAAACTGTGGGCTGCTGGTTCCTCAAGATGATTTCTTGAAAGGTCTTCGTCGGATTACCGAGAAGGCTGGCGCGCTTCTCATATTTGATGAAGTGATGACAGGCTTCCGTGTGGCTTTAGGAGGAGCTCAAGCTCTATACGGGATTCAGCCGGATCTGACCATGTTGGGTAAGGTAATCGGCGGAGGTCTTCCTGTCGGCGCTTTCGGAGGTCGACGAGATATCATGGAGATGTTGGCGCCGCTTGGCCCCGTTTATCAGGCTGGAACGTTATCCGGGAATCCTTTGGCGATGGTCGCGGGTATGACGACTATCTCTGAGTGGCGAAAACCAGGGGTGTTCGAGTCCGCCGAGCGGACTACTCAGTCGTTGGTTGATGGCTTGCGCCGAGGAGCTGAGGCGGAAGGTATTCCGCTTGTCGCGGATTCTGTTGGTACCATGTTTGGGTTCTTCTTTTCTTCGACTCCAGTGCGTTCCTTTAAGGACACCGCGCAGGCTGACAAAGCGGCGTTCAATAGATTTTTCCACGCCATGCTTGAGGCCGGTGTATACTTCGCGCCATCGGCGTTTGAGGCCGGATTTGTCTCGGCGGCTCATGCTGGAGAGGGGTTGGACTACACGCTTGAGCGGCTGTCGACTGGATTTAAAGCCGCAAAGAATTAGGACTGTAAGACAACCCACTCGAAAAATCGCAATACCTCCATGCCGGTGTATGGATAAATGGTATTAGCTATCGTGACCGCTACAGCGAACGCTCCAATTATGAGTGGAATGCAGAGCACAGTAAGCAGGTAGCTTGAGAGAGCGGAAGTTGAGCCAAGCACTCTAATGCCTCCTGAGTATGCGATGGCCGATCCAAGGAGCGCGATCTTCGCTACTTTAGGATAGAGCGGAACAACCCAGTCTCCGTTTTTGATCACTCCCGTTGTAAAATAGGTGAGCACAGTCAGCTCTCCACACGCTAGGAAGTTGGTTAGATAAAATGCCACCATGAAGGGGATCAGGGCCCCGAGGGCGTAGAGGGTGTTTGCCACCACCTTAATAGCGGGCACGTCCAAGGCTAAGACTCGATACAGCACGGTCGCAAAGAGCGTGAATGCGATAAAAGTAACTCCAGTGGTGATCACTATCGCGTATGCCGCTTCTGAATCGAAGGGGCGCAAGCCTCGGTGTTTCTGTTCCAAGACGGCTGGCAGTACGAACGTAAGGAACAGGGCTATAGGAATCGCAAGCAGGAAAGGGGGGAATCTCCTATTGACGAGTAGCGTTCTGAGAATGCCGGTTGGATCGGAAGGGAGGGCCAGAAGCGTATCGAGGACACCGACTTTTTCTCGTCTTTTCATACCAGAGGAACCTTTGCACTATGGTGACGTAGTTCCGGGGCTTTGGCGAGTCCTTACTATTCGGAGCCCCCGTCCCGGAAGTCGGCCAAAAGCGAACAGTGTAATGTCCTGAAATAAGGAGTGATGTTAGACCCTGAGGAGGACCAGGGAGTTCATCTCTTTCTTCGGAGGGGCGTTGCAATTTTAGGCGTTTTGTTGTTGAATCCTCACCTGCCCGCAAGCCGGGCTGCTATCGATGAAATGAATTCTCTCATTTTAGAGGCTTCATTTGAGCGGGAGTAGCTCAGTCGGCTAGAGCATCAGCCTTCCAAGCTGAGGGTCGCGGGTTCGAATCTCGTCTCCCGCTCCATTTTTTCCTTTGCGAACTTGGGTTCCCCAAGATTCGCAAGACGGGCGAAGTGGGGTGTCCCCTTCGCAATCCCCCCGATTACAGTTTTGTTCCTTTGCGCCGCTGACTTTCTTTTTTCCTTTGCAAACTTGGTTCCCAAGATTTGCAAGACGGGCGAAGTGGGGTTCCCCCTTC
>CANLCB010000053.1 GCA_947488865.1 Deltaproteobacteria bacterium
GATCGTCCTTGCGTGACTATCTGCGATCTTCACGCTGAAGCGACCTCTGAAAAATGGGCGATGGCTCGTTATACTGATGGAAAGCTTTCGTTGTTGGTCGGCACCCACACGCACGTGCAGACCTCAGACGCGCAGATCCTTCCAGGGGGGACAGGTTACATCACCGACCTTGGTATGACTGGGAGTGAAACGGGAGTCATTGGCATGGACGCCAAGGTCGCTCTTAAACGATTCCTCTGTCCGACCCCAGCCCCCTACGAGATCGCCGAAGGTGAGGGGGTTCTTCACGGTGTGGTCGCTGACATCGATCGCACGACAGGTAAGGCGGTATTCGTTACTGCTATCGCCGAGTGCTAAGATCCTAAAATAAGGTACGTACCCGCACCCGAGCGTTTTGCTCGCTAGAACGTGATTGTGTTTGCGGCGGGCGAGGGGTTCCGCCGTAACGTATTCCCCAAACGCCGCATCTTAGGTTCATTGAGGCCTCATATCAGTCGAGATTCAGGACGATATATCTCGTACGCGTTAGCTGTATTTTGTCTAGCGGATTGAGCCTTGTCGTCGTGCCACCTCACACGGACGTGAGAAATGAAGTACCTGAGAGCAGCTCGCCAATCCGCGTTCGCCCTCTGTGACAAGTTTTTCAAGGACCTTGCGACTATGAGTATGTATCGACACCTTTCTCTCGCGCTTACGTTTGGATTCGCGCTCTCCGTTCTTCCGTGTCAAAGCGTAGCTCAAGATGTTTTGCCATACGATAATGGCATCGACGATTATCATACCTCTCCGCGGTATCGTGAGTCGGAATCTCATCCTCTTCGCGTTATCGCCTACGCGCTTCATCCGGTCGGGTGGGTGGCCCGCGAATTAATCTTTCGTCCCTTAAGCTATTTCGCCTCTTCCACCGAGACGACCCGTTCTGTGATGGGTTATCGCGAGCCTTACGATTTCCGTAAGCCTTCATGCTTCTCCGCTCGTGACGTCACTCCAGATTGTCGTCAGGTGGTTCCGTTCAATTACGACATGAAAGAGGCGGGAGCGCTCGTTGAAGCGCCAGCTCCTGAGCTTGGGCAAGCAATCTACTTTCCAGACACGAACTTTGATTTCAATAAGCGCACTCTCAATAATCTCGGAATAGCTAAGGTGAAGACCGCGGCGGAGATCCTCAATCGAGAGGGTGGGGTCAAGGTTGTCCTTGAAGGCCATACCGATGCTCGTGGAAATGACAAGTACAACGAGAAACTCGGGTTAGACCGCGCTGAGGCTGTGAAGGTAGAGCTTGAAAAGCTTGGAATTCCTTCTGAAAGGTTGTCGACAGTGAGCTTTGGAGAGACGAAGCCCCTCTTCTCTGAGGAGGCTGAGTGGGCCTACGCCGCGAATCGTCGCGTTGAGGTTCATGTTGCCGGCAAGGAAGGCGAGGTTCAGGCTCCAGCCGTGGCGGCATCTTCTGCGAAGGTAGAGACTAAGCCGGCAGCGGCAAAAGCAGCGCCCGCAAAGTCAGTGCCCGCTAAGCCCGCAACGGCAAAGGCAGAGCCTGCGCAACCCGAGCTACCCAAGACTGTTTCTAAGTAAGCGGTCGTCGTTTAGGAATTAGCGGCTCGATTCACAACGATCGTCGATTGGGTTACGTCCTGATTCGAAACCACTCCACGAGACTCTTCGGAGTTTCCAAGGCCGAACCACTCAAGAAGAGTTCGGACTGTGGAACGTGGGCGTTGCTGAATAGAAATAAGCTGACGAATCGCTTGAGTCTCTGAAAGTAAGAGCACCTGGTCTCGATCTCCCTTCTCCTCAAGCTTTTCAACGCGTGTGCGGAGCCAGTCTCTCTGCGAGCGCAGATCCTGAAGTTCCGCGTCCTTCATGTCCAGAATGCGCTCTTGCAGGGCCGCAAGATTCTTGAGCCGTTGAATCTCCGCATCGAGATGAGAGGTGTCAACCGCTGGCGTTTGAGTTGAGATCGGCTCCTGGAAGGTGGTTGGGCTTGTCTCCGTAGCGGTTGCCTGAGGCCGAGTCTCTTGGGCTGGCGCCTCGTCGTGGCTAGGACGGAACGTGGTCTGCGTTGGAGGACACGTCGACTCTACTGGTGCCGTCGGAGGCGGGGTAAGGCCCGTTTCGTCTGGGTCCAACGGCACCGTTGGGCCTTGAAAGACACCAAAGATCTCTACGATCTGAGTCTGAGAGTAGAGACGAGAGCCATCGTCCTCAATCTGTACGGTGAGGTAACCCGCCTCGCTGAACCGATGAAGGGTTTTCGCTGATACGCCAGCTTGTTGGGCCGCCTCTGCTTCAGTGATCAAATCATGTCCTGCCATGACATCTCCTAACGGTAGTTCATCTCACAAACTTCAAGGATCGATGTTGAGCCTGGGGTTTGTGTTGAGCGACCACCAGTAACTACCGCGCGCGATCCGTTTGGAAGGTTGTGTCGAGACTGTACGATCTTGAGCGCTTGCTCAAGCTCAACCTCTCTGTTCTCGCCAGAGTTGAAGGAGATCGGTCGAACTCCCCAATAGAGAGCCATACGACGGAGCGAGGTCTCTTTACGAGACACACCGTAGAGTGGCTGATGAGGTCTGTACTTCGCGATCAAACGGACTGAGGTTCCTGTCTCAGTGCACGCGATAAGAGCTGCCGCTGATGTTTTGATAGCGGCGGCGCAAGCGGCGTAGGCGATAGCGTCTGGAACGGTTGCCGAGTCGCTGTTGCGAAGTCGCAGCTTGTACTCTTCGAACGCGAATGTCTGCTCCGCAGCCAAAGCGACGCGGCTAAGGTATCGTACGCACTCTTGAGGGTGCTCTCCGATAGCCGTCTCGTCCGACAACATTACCGCGTCGGCGCCACTCATGACCGCGGCGGCGATATCTGAAACTTCAGCGCGAGTAGGGCGCACTGAGGTGATCATCGAGTGCATCATCTGAGTAGCGACGATTACTGGAATGCCACGGTAGTTCGACTCCTCGATCAGGCGTCGCTGTAACATTGGAAGCTGCTCAAGTGGAACCTCAAGGCCGAGGTCCCCACGGGCTACCATCAAACCGTCTGAAGCGGCGATGATCTCGTCGATGTTCTCAAGGGCGATACGGCGCTCGATCTTAGCGATGATTCCTGCTGACGAGCCTTTGTCGTTAATGACGTGACGGAGCTTGATGACATCTTCAGCGGAACGCACGAACGATATAGCGACATAGTCCACGCCGTTCTTTATTCCCCACTCAAGATCGTTGAGATCCTTCTTTGTGGTAGCTGGAAGATCGACGTCACTGTCAGGGAACGCGATTCCAACACGAGAGCGAATTCGTCCGCCCTTAGCGACGCGACAAATAACGTGGTCGCTCTTTACTTGCTCGGCGGTGAGCTCAAGGAGTCCGTCCGCAAGGAATACTCGCTGTCCAGGCTGTAAGGCCTTCATCGGATTTACTGCTTCAACGAAGATAGCTTTAGCGTTAGAGAGTTGCCCCTCTGAAACGCGAAGTTCGATCGTGTCGCCGTCAGAGATCGGACAGAAATCGCCCTCTACGTTTGAGATTCGGATCTTGGGACCGGAAAGATCTTGAAGGATAGCTACCCAAGCACCCATCTCAGCGGATACTGCTCGCACGTCTTTAAGAACTGCGAGATGCTCCTCATGGCTGCCGTGTGAGAAGTTAAGTCGGAAGACGTTCGCGCCAGCCTCGATCAGGCTACGGATCTTCTCAGGGCCGCGGGATGAAGGGCCCAGGGTTGCGACGATCTTCGTCTTTCGCTCGGTGATAACTGCTTCCTGGGAAGGCCCCTGGCGGTTCCACAACTTCGATGTAAGTGAATTAAGACCCATGTAACTACCTCATAAAAAGTGAGCGTATTGGAGCGCTCAGCTGACGGTTTGCTCGGCAAACTCGGTTTCGGTCAGCTCGGCGATTCGGGGGTGAGAATAAGCCTCGGGGTGTGATTTTACAAGGTGAAGAGATCTCTAATCGTGAGTTATTTTTACCCCTTGCGCCCCTTAAGCTCTTGAAAAACGGAAGCGGAAAGGCGTCCACGGAGGGCGAATTGAGGGTGTATCTGGCGCTTTCAGCCGCTCCCCAGCCATGTCAAGGACCTGAGGGCGCGCCCTTGAACGGGGTGAGAGGCTTTAATCGGCGCCCCGCGATTGTCTCTCACGCCACGGTATGCGGAGGCAGGAAGCTCGCCCGCTCGGCTACCGCTAACGATCGTAGAATCTGGTCTGGCGTCGCCGCTCCTGAAGCGAGGAGCATCACGAGCTCTTGCGCTAGCGAGGTTCCTTGCAGCGATGGGGCGTCGGTTGAGAACGTGTACTCAACTCCGTATTCGTCTAGCGTGGAGATGACTTTACCGTACTCGGCAAGGTCTTTGACCGCGCCGGTCAGGAGGTTTGACTTCACACACAGCTCGCACACGATCTTTCGCTCTTTGAGCAGCTTTATCCCTCGGTCGTCCTTTTTATCCCACAGCGCGCGGATCGCCGCGATTGGATGTCCCACGCGCGTAGGTTTAAGCACCTCGATGGTTTTGATGAACGTGTCGACATCGACGTGCGGAGTTTCTCCGACGTGGACAGTGCGCCCTAGCCCTGGGCCTGCCTCCTCAAAGATGGTTCGCATCTCCTCAAGTTTGCGAGGAGAGGAGAGGGGATTGATAGATTCTTGCCCAGCGAGATCGATGCCGATGATCTTGTTGGTTTTTTCTCTCCACAATCGAGTCTTTCGGGCGAGCGCCATATTCGCCTCGAACGTGAGATCTCGTCCGAAACAGAAGATGTGTCCGACTTGGATCTGACCATGGAACCCTATCTCTACTTCTTCTACCGCATTTACGGCGGATTTAATCACGCGGTCCATGTCGTAGAGTCCGGCGTGACTTCCCTTCAGAAATACCGCCCCTGTTCGCTTGAGTGGATTCCAACGAAGTTCAAAGCGTCGAATCGCGAAGAGGCTTTCAGGAGAGCCGCCCTCTCCGCCGGGCCCTAATTTGAGCATGCCTCCCGTTCGATACGCTCGGTGAATGGCGATGATGATGCTTTCGCGCACGGAGGAAGGGCCGGATTGGATGAGCTCGATCTTGTCGTAGACCTCCAGGTAGCTGTCCAAGTCTTTTACTTTGCCATCTTGGATCTTGAGGATGTTTACAAAGTCCTCATAGCCAGAGCCGATTCCTCGGATGCCTCGGTCGATAGCTATCTCCCATAATCGGTAGAGGGGAACCGAGCCGCCCAAGTGGACGTGAAGCTCCGTTACATGTTTCGGCCACTTCATACTCAGTCGCTCAAGGAGCGCGTCGGTATCAGTGGTCGAGGTTTTGGGAGTGCCAGAGAGTGGGGGTGTTACAACCGTCATGATGGTGGATTACTGGAAAAAAATAGTTATCGCAATGATTGAAGGCGCACCTGCGGGAGGGGGATTGGGCATCTTATAGGGGAGCCTTCTGCGCACTTTTTCCGTCTTCGGATATCCCAAGTGCCTGTAACGGCTACGGGCTAACCAGTGTTTGTACTAGGTATTACGCATGACCTCTCAAGAATCCTCATCCAACAGCCAAGGCCAGCAGTACATGAGCAAGAAAGTTATGATCAATGGCCAGTTCGTGACCTTGTACAGCCTTAACGGACTTACCTGGCTTTCGTCCCCTGAAGATCTCCAAGACACCATGGCTCGACTCGATAACACTCGTGTGACGTTGAGCGAGGATAAGGGCGAGAAAGATGAAAAGGGAGAGAAGGGAGAAAAGGGAGAAAAGGGAGATAAGGACGCCAAGACGGAAAAGGCTCCTCCTGTTCTTCCAAAGCTCGCTTCCTCTCAGTATCGCATGAAGGGGCCAAAGCCTCGTCCAATTCTTCGGCAGGGAGGTAAGGCAATCGAGGGCGCTCCAATTGAAGTTCCCTCCGCCGCGGCGGTGAACGTCAAGTCCGGTCTGGACCCGATCGTTCCGCAGGTGAAGCTCTCTCCATCCGATAAGAGTCCTCGTCGCGCGAAGCTTGTGGCGCCGATCGCTCAAAAACGACCAGGGCAGGTTAAGCAACCAAAGGCTCCACCTCCAGCGAAGGTCGCCGCTCCTGTAAAGGGTGCGAAAGGAAAGAGTGTTCCACCTGTAGCGCCTGTAGTGGCTAAGGCAGCGAAGAAGGGCGCTCCAGCTCCAGTAATTAAAGGAAAGAAGGCAGCGCCAGTTGCTGCTCCTAAGGCTGTGAAGGCCGCTCCGGCGCCGAAAAAGAGTGCTAAGCCAGCTAAGGTTGTTAAGCAGGTTAAAAAGGCCGCGGCGAAACCAGTAAAAGCGAAGAAGCCAGCTCCAAAGTCGAGTGGCAAAAAATCGTCGAAGCGGTAGTGCCGTTAGGTCGGTAGCCTATTCAGCGAGTCGAACTGTCAGAGATGCGAAAGGGGCCTGTGTGCCCGCGCTTAGTGTTTCAGGCGCTAAAGTCACGGTAGCCACCGCATTCTGTCCGCCGTCACCAATTCGTATGGTTACGTTGCTTTGCAGACGTTGTCGTTGTTCAGTTCCTTCTGAGCCAGCGATCGCGTACACCGGCATGGACCCTTCCCACACACCAGGCATTGCTTCACTGAGAAAGATGGGTTCGCCTTCAAGGCGTCGAATACCATTCGACGGGCTCTCTTTTTGAGCCTCAAAGGACCGCACGGATACGGCGCCACCACTCAGTAGTCCTTTAAGCTCTACGGAGTATCCGTTCTCATGGGTTCTTCCTGAAACGGCACGACTTGGATCTGTTTGTATCGGTAGAGTGGAGGTCCTGTTTGCTGATAGCGCAAGGAGTTGTTTGGCCTGAGGGGTTAACGAAAGAGGCGAGCCTCCGCGAAATTTAAGGTATAAAATCCCGAGCGCGAGCACGGAGATCGTAAGGAGCGCGAAGCCAAGGCTCGATGCTTTGACAAAAGTGTTGATTGAGCGAGTGTCCCGCGCGGATCTTCGTTGCGCCCTACGCTGCAAGATCTCGGCTTCTCCGGAGCTGGATGCGGAAGGATTGATGAGGTAGAGCGAGCTACCCACAGGAGAGAATCTGCTCGCACGTCCCTCGCGTAGCGCCGCCTCTTCACTTTCAGGCCCAAAGAGGCGATGAAGCTCTTGCGTTGATGGAGCCCCTAGCTGTTTGGATAATCCAGGGGTGTCCTCCTCGACCTCGACACGCGCTCCGATCTCACGAAGCACTTCCGCTAGCGCCTCTAACTCTTGCGGCGAGCTGCCGTGAGCTAGCACGAAGGTATGATTGGGAGTGGCGAGGTTTCGAGAGTCCTCGGGAGGAAGCCCAAAGTTCGCCTCGCAGAAAGCTCGAAACCGTTCGATGCGGTCAGCATCTTGGTGTTCAAAGCCTCGAAAATTGAGAGAAAAGTCTCGACTGTTGAGTTCCATCGCGCGCACTACCAAACAAACAACCAACTTAAATTTTCGGCTCTTAAGGGCTTGGGGTTGAGGAAGGTGAGCGAAAAATAACCGTGGATCGTAAAGTTTATTTCTCCTCGTCGTTTGAACGGGAACCTCTTGGGATAACCCGATGCAGGTTCTTAACCTCTTGAAACCTGGACGGGTTAGAAGTGGGGAGGCCCTAGGGCTCCGAATCCCCCTATCGTGCGACAGAAAACTGAGTTACTTCCGTTGTATATGCTTTTATACCCCCCTGTGCCGGTAAGTATTTGAGTAGTCTGGTCATAAACGGGTACAGTGGAGAGGTACGATTTCCTAGGTGTTTCGATGAGCTACATAGAGAACAACTTGATGGAGGATGAAACCCTGGTTCACCTGACTCGGTTGCATCCAATTATTCTTTTGTCTCCTGCGATGGCTGTTTCGCTTCTGGCGGGTTCTCTTACCTTGGTCCAAGATCTTCCGATTGCGCAAATAATCGTTCTCCTCCTTCTCCTCGGAGCCGCGTTTCGGTTGTGTGACCGCCTAGTATTCTTCGTGTCGTCTGAATTTGGTATCACAACCAAACGAGTGCTCGGAAAAACAGGTTTCATTCAGAGACGTTCTCTCGATATCGTGCTCGCGAAGGTTGAGGCTATTCGCCTCTCCCAGAGCATCGTTGGTCGTCTTCTTAATTACGGCGACATCGAAGTAACGGGTACTGGAGGAACTGAAGAGGTACTCCGATTCATTCCCGATCCGCTCCTTTTCCGAAAGGTCGTGCAAGAGCAGCTCGCCGAGATCGAAGGGAACAATCGCGCAGAGGAAGAGCGCGTTCGGCGGTAGGCGAAACTTTCACCACATCGTTGCGATTATCTTCCGTTGTGTCTGTACGGAAGAGGCTTCGTATGTCTGAAAATGGTGATGTTGCGAGTATTACTCGATCCTTATGGGTAGCGGCTTCGTTGGCGCCGATGCGGGTACGGTGCGAGATCGCCCGTGAAATCAAGAGTGGCGCTGATAGAGCGGTTGTTGCCGCGGCGTTGCCACATTCGTTACTAAGACAGGCAGAGGAGGGGCTAGCGGCTTCTGAAAGGCTCGGCCTGCGCGTTATCCCGTTCGATTCTCCCGATTATCCCCAGCAGCTTAAAGCTATCGATTCGCCACCACTTGCGCTCTTCGTGCGCACAGGTTCTTCGCAATTTACCTTTCCTCAGAACCTGGTCGCTATTGTCGGAGCCCGCGCCGCCTCAGTGGAGACGTGTCATCGAACTTCCACGTTGTCAGCCGAGCTCGCGAGAGCTGGCTTTACGGTCGTTAGTGGTTTGGCGCTCGGTGTTGATGGAGCCGCGCATCGGGGGACCCTTGCCATGGATAGCGCCTGTCCTACCATCGCAGTAGTCGCTCACGGGCTGGATAGAACGTATCCATCAAGCCATCAGAGGTTGGGAGACCAGATCCTCAAGTGTGGTGGCGCGATTGTGTCTGAGTATCCACCAGGTATCGAGCCGCTTAAGCATCACTTCCTTGAGCGAAACCGGATCATCGCTGGGCTCTCACGAGGAGTGATAGTGGTCCAAGCTGGTGAGCGAAGTGGATCTCTTGTAACCGCGCGATGCGCGGCTGACTTCGGAAGAGATGTGTTCGTGGTTGAGGGCGAAGAAGGTGATCCCGCGGTGCAAGGTGGTGAGAAATTGCTAGACGACGGAGCGGTTGCCATCACAAGCGCTGACGAGGTTTTGGCTGAGTTTGGTATGCGCGCCGCCTCGCAAAGTGCCTTGACCGGTCGCTGGGTCCGCCTGTCGTTGGTTGAGGTTAGGGACCAATTCGGACTCTCCGAGGCCGCGCTTTTAAGGATGGAGATAGAGGGGAGGGTGGTCCGCCTAGCGTCCGGTATGGTCTCGATCCTACTCGATTAGCCCCCTTAACTGCCTGATGAGCCGGTCATATTGACTTGTTCTTGAGCCTTATTTACTCTCCTGGTCCATTCGTAGTGAGGCGGTCTTCCGGCTCCCGATGAATATGTTCCCGAATGGTGGCTATAGCTCAGTTGGTAGAGCATCGGATTGTGGTTCCGAGGGTCGTGGGTTCAAGCCCCATTAGCCACCCCATTCA
>CANLCB010000054.1 GCA_947488865.1 Deltaproteobacteria bacterium
CGCGATATTTTGACATATCGGTCACCGATAATTCCCTTCGTTCTGATTGACGCGATGTCATCATCTTTCAGTTTAACCGATCGGTTGAGCTTTAGCGTGACCTTGGCAACAGGGTCTTTTAGAGAGATGTCTGAAACTTCGCCGATGGGAACTCCGGCTATTTCGACTGAGGCGCCGTATTTTAGGCCGGAGATGTTGTCGAACTCAGCGTATATGAGATACGTATCCCTTGAGCTCAACTCGAGGCCGGCAAGTCCCACCGCAAGGTATGCCGCGGCGCCGACTCCTGCCATGGCGAAGAGGCCCACGAAGAACTCGAGTGAGAAGCTCCTCTTCGGAACAGCAAGGGCAGTGGAGCCGCCCTGATTATTGAATTTTGATTGGTCCATCAGTTCTCCCATTAAGGAATTGCTGCACGGCAGGATCGGCGGAGGCTATCATCTCGGAGGGGGTTCCCTCAGCGATGATTTTTCCTTTAAGGATCATCGCGACGCGCTCTGATACCTGAAATACTTCAGGCAGTTCGTGGCTGATCACCAGACCGGTGAAGCCCCACTGATTCTTACATGCATTTATCAAATCGTAGACTTCTTGACCATCAAGGGGGTCAAGGCCTGTGTTTGGTTCATCGACGAGTAGAACCTTTGGCTCAGTGATGAGCGCTCGAGCCATACCAACGCGCTTGCGGATTCCGATGGAAACCTGCTCCGGATGGTTTTTTAGATAGGGGGTAAGACTTAGCGACTCGGCGATGGCGAGGACTTTTTCATGGGCCTTCGAAGCGCTCATTCTCAGACGCTCAAGGAGCGGGAACGCGATGTTGTTGTAGATGGTCAGGGAGTCAAAGAGAGCGGCTGACTGGAATAGCACGCCAAGTTGCCTTCGGATGGCGTTCTTTTGGCTCTCACTGTGGGCTGAGGTGATTTTATCATCGCCTATCCAGATCTCTCCGGAATCCGGCTGCATGATTCCCATGATTAATTTTAAAAGAACCGATTTTCCGACACCGCTTGGCCCGACAACCGCTGTTGTTTTTCCGGGTTCGATAGTGATTGAGATGTTGTCGAGGACAACTTGAGAACCGAATCGTTTATGAACGTTTCTCACCGTAATCATTCCCTACTCCATGAACACGCGAGTGAGCACGCTTGTTAAGAAGTAATCGACGATAAGAACCGCTACCGACGCTGTTACGACTGATTGGGTTGTAGCTTTGTTAACACCTTGAGCGCCGAATCCGCAGGTGTAGCCTTTGTAGCAGCTAATCCAACCGAAAATTAGACCGAAGACGCTTGCTTTAATAAAACCCGACCACACATCGACAAGGCCAACCGCCGAGATAATCTGGCTCATGAAGGTTCCGGCGCTGAGGCCGAGAAGCCCTACTCCCACCAAATAGCCACCGAAGATTCCTACCACATTAAAAATACCGCAGAGGAGTGGCATCGCGATAAGGCCAGCGGCGACGCGTGGCGCCATGAGATATTTAATCGGATCAACCGCCATTGAACGGAGCGCGTCTATCTGCTCGGTGATGCGCATAATGCCAAGTTCCGCGGTTACAGCGGAGCCGGCCCGTCCGATAACCATAAGGGCTGTGAGCACTGGACCGAGCTCTCGAATAAGGCTTAACGCCACAGCGGGACCGGTGTACGCGGTAGCGCCGAACTTTGAAAGTGTGTATTCGCCCTGTACAGCGAGGACCGCGCCGGTGAAGAGACCGATTAGGGCGATAACTAGGGTGGAATTAACGCCTATCTGTAATACCTGTTGTAGATAGAGGTACGGACGGTACGGAGGCTTAACGAGCGCAACGAGTGTTCGGTAAAGGAACATCCATGAACGTCCCCAGCTCGCTGTCGTGTCGATTATGAACGCCCCGAATTGTTCTGTAGTTGCAACGAAGTTCATGTCGAGAGGAGAAGACGCTACCTTTTGAATCCGAGACCTATGATATAGAACTCGTTTGAAGTTGCCCGAGTCGATTTGAGCTCGGAGCGAACTAACTTATTAAACATTGGCCGGGCTGATTTGACAAACCCTTCAACGGCGCCACCTTTGAAAACTTTGACGACGAAGCTGCCATCTTTCTTCAAAAGTTGTTGCGCGACATAGAGCGCAAGCTCCGCACACCCTACGGTGCCTGCTTGGTCGGCTTCCTTTATCCCGGTAAGTTTTGGAGACATGTCGGAGATGACGGCGTCGAAACATGGGGCAGGATTTCCCAAGATCTCCTCTAAATCCCGGGCATCGCCGGCGATAAGGTGACAACGAGGGTCGTCGATTGGGTCGAGCGCTTGAAGATCAATTCCGGTCACTTGGCCTTTAGGACCGACTATTTCCAAGGCTACCTGTGTCCACCCACCCGGCCAGGCTCCTACATCGAGTACATGGCCGCCGTTTGGGATAACTTTGTACGTTTGCTGAATTTCGAGAAGCTTGTATGCAGCCCGGGAGCGATACCCCTCATCTTTGGCTTTTTGGTAGAGGTGGTCCTTGCGATTGTAGTCTGATGACATAGGCCCGAAGGGTACCAGGAGCGAAACTGAAAAGCACCGCCAAAACCTCGTTGTAATTAGTAATTAGCTGAAAAGACGCGCTGAGCATGTGCTCGGTCAAATTATTTCTATTTGATATGGAAAAAGACTTGAAGTTTGGGGTGGGTGGCTATAGAAAAAGAATAGAAGATAATTAGAAGATGAATTGACGGGAGGACATTATGGGAAACGAACTTCTTTCAGCTGGTATCGATTTCGTGTGTGCGGCTCTCACCCTTGTGTATATCGGTAAGCTGCTTGTCCAAGCCATGCCAATGGCGAATCCTGCTGAGGTGGCGTTTGGCGTAGCCAAGGTCTCCTTGCGGGGGCAACAAATAGCTCGTCGGATGCGATAACGAGATTGGTAGGAATTTACTGAGTTATTTTTCGGCGGTATCGTTGGTTGATCGGCCACGGGGAGATGAATCATCTCCCCGTTTTGTTTTTATGAAGTTACCATGATTGGTGAACAGTCCACGATGTTGTTCTCAGATGAGCGTTCAATGGCTAGCAGCGATCTCTTAAAAGGGTTGAATGATCCACAGCAAGACGCTGTAGGGTACGGCGATGGGCCGATTCTTGTATTAGCAGGAGCCGGCAGTGGAAAGACTCGAGTCCTTACGCATCGGGTCGCTCAACTGATTCTTGAGCGAGGAGTTCCAGCCGACCGGATTCTTGCTGTTACCTTCACGAATAAGGCCGCGGAAGAGATGCGAGGCCGTCTTCGCCAGTTGCTTGGAGAGCGAGCGGAGCGGTTGTGGATATCGACCTTCCACTCGGCGGGTTTAAGAATTTTACGGCACAACGCGTCTCGACTGGGTTATGGCAATCAGTTCGTTGTGTACGACGATCAGGACTCCAAAGGGGTTTTGAAGCAGATTATCAAAGACCTCAATATCAACGAGGATAAGTATCCGATCGACTCATTCGCTCGAGCGATCGATAGGGCAAAAAACAACTTTATCTTGCCGCAAGAGGCAGGAAAGCGAGCCTCTAGTATTGAGAGCGATCTTCAAGCGCAGGTGTATGACCGCTATCAAAAGGCTCTCTTAGAGGCCAACGCGATGGACTTTGGAGATCTGCTCGTAAATGCCGTGCGTGTATTGAAAGAACATACCGAAGTTCTGGAATACTATCGCCGGACCCTTCATTACATCCTCGTTGATGAGTTTCAGGATACTAATAAGGTTCAATATCTTTTTATTCGATTGCTGGCGGAGCCCCGTCGCAACCTCTTCGTTGTGGGCGATGACGATCAATCAATCTACGGCTTCCGAGGCGCCACAATCAGTAACATTCTTGAGTTCGAGAAAGATTATCCCAATACCAGAGTGGTAAAGCTTGAGCAGAACTACCGCTCAACAGGAACTATCCTTAACGCCGCACATGCTGTCATTGAGAAGAATAAGGCCCGAAAAGCGAAAAAGCTGTGGACGGCTGGTGATGATGGTGAGCAGATTCGCACATTCATCGGATACGATGAAAACATGGAGGCCGACTTTGTCACTTCTGAAATTAAGCGACTCGCTACTCAAGGAGTTAAATACTCTGAGATGTCCATTCTCTATCGTACCAACGCGCAAACTCGAGCATTGGAAGAATCGCTGGTGCGAGCGAAGGTTCCTTATAAGATCTTTGGTGGTTTGAAATTCTTCGACCGCAAAGAAGTCAAAGATATGCTCGCTTACGTGCGCCTACTGGTTAATCCAGCCGATAACCAAGCGTTTCAGAGAGTGGTAAATACCCCTCCTCGAGGAATTGGCGCGCAGGCGGTTCAATCGATCGCGGAGGAGGCTCGACGCTCCTCCATGCCGTTCCTCCACGCATCGGTAACTATCGCTGAAACCAACAAGAGCGTTAAGAAGTTCATCGAGTTGATGGGAGAGTTAAAGCAGGCTTCGCAGACAATGAAGTTCGGGGCGTTTCTTGGATTCATCGTTGAAAAGACCGAATACGGACCTCGGCTCGCCGCTATGAAAGATCCGGCGGCACAGTCTCGTATCGAGAACTTGCAAGAGTTAGAGTCGCTAGGGCGAACGATGGAGCATCCGGAACTCTCGAATGATGAGATTATGAAGGACTTTCTCGACCGTATCTCGCTTACTTCGAGCGCTGATATGCCAGCGGGAGAAACAGGAGCGAACGTTCCGACGGAGAAGCCAGATACAGTTTCTCTTATGACTCTTCATCTCGCGAAGGGGCTCGAATTTCCAGTTGTGTTTCTTACCGGATTAGAAGAAGGACTTCTTCCTCACTATCGGTCGCTTGATGACACCGTTGGGCTCGAAGAGGAGCGTCGGCTTTGTTACGTTGGAATTACGAGAGCGATGAGAACGCTCTACCTTACTCGGGCTCACAACCGTGGAATGTTTGCCTCTGGAGGAAATTCTTCAACGGCGGGCGGGGCTCGGATTGTGAGCAGATTCGCCAAAGATGTCGATCCTAAGAGTCTTACCGCTGTTGGTGTCGAGCGCTCTCAGGGAGCCACTTTTATCGAGGGATATCCTCGGTTCTCCTTTGATGATGGGGATGACTACGGTGATGAGTACGCAACGACTTTTAATCGTCGAAAGAAGAGCTATCCCCGATACGGCGAAGAGACGAGCGAGTATACTTCAAAAACTCCGGTATCTCTCGATCAGCTTCGAACTCTTTTGATGCCCGCTGACTCCATTAAGAAGGAGATTGAAATTCCTGCTGAATATCACGGAAGACCGACAGCGGCTCTTGAACAGTTAGCGCCTGGTGTGGCAGTGCTTCATCCTTCATTTGGTCGGGGATGTGTGGAGGACGTTAAGGGCTCTGGTTCTTCCGCTACCGTCTTCGTTCGCTTTGAGTCTTTTGAAGAGAGCAAGAAGCTGGTGTACCGCTTCGCGAAGCTTGTGCTCGCTTAACGTGCTCCTTTTTTGAGCGTTGCGCCTGTTTCAAGGGGTTGGTTTAATCCCCCCTCTATGGCAGCACGGCGAGTATACTCATGGGCCACTATCGCGGTAATCGCCCTCTCCTATTTCTTATTGGCGTATCCTTCTGTGCCCCTGCTCCCGCTGATTACTGATTCAGATCAGTACACTCGGATGAGCCGCGCGTTCTTAACAGCGGATTTTTATCGAGCCTTCGATGGCGCGGAGGTGCCTCTTACCCTATCACTGCGCCCTCCAATGTATCCTCTGATGTTGTTGCTGGCCGATCATCTACCAGGAGTTGCGTTTGAGGATGGGATTGTGTTCATGCACCTCTTTCTCGCTTTATCCGTATTAGTAGTCGCGCCTTATGTGCTTCGAAACGTTCTTCCCCCTCTTCTGACGGCGTTCGCTACAGGGATAGCGCTCTATAGCAATAAGCAGATGATTTATTGCCACATGAGCGAATTTCTTTCGTCACTGTTTCTTCTAGGGACGTTGTTCTCGCTTATTTTATGGTTTTGGGAGCTTTCAGCTAAGAGAGCCGCAGCAACGATTCTTTTTGTCTCGTTCTCAATCCTTACTCGCCTCGCTCTTCTTCCTTGGCTTGGACTGATCGTTGTTCTTGTGTGCTTCGCCCCGCGTGGTAAGCGTGTCCTAACCTGCGGGGGAGTCTTTTTGGGACTTGTGCCGCTTTTACTGTGGGCCTCATTTAATCTTTACCGCTTGGGAACATTCTCATTTGGCGCTCACGGTGGGTACATGTATGTCGCGTCGGCCAGAACCCTGGGAGAGATTCCTCATGACCAGAGTGACTCTGTTGAAGTAACGAGTCTGATTAACCATTTGAATAGTGAAGGGCGCGGCGTATCGGAGTTGGGATGGAGGCCTGAGCGGGTTCAGGAATGGGAGGGGGAGTATTACCAGGCGTCTCATTGGAATTTCGGCCTCGCGTGGGGGCCCTTGAAATCGGAAGTGGTAAAGGTGTCAGCCTTTCCGTTATTTATCAGAGCGGTTCGAGCTCATAGCGATCGCTATCTCTGTTTTTTAAAAGGGAGTCTTTACACAGTGGCGCATAGGTACGCGTTATTGATAGTAGCCTGTTCTCTCGCGCAGATTCTGCTCTGTCGTCAATTTCCTCGCTATCAAGGATTTGCCGCGGCGAATGTCGTGGCTTGTGTATGTAGCCTTCTCTACATGGGCAGCATCTTTGGTACGTTTCTTTGGGTACATCGGTACTTTACCTCGATACAGCCGACTTTAATGTTCTCCGTCTTTTCGACTGTAGGGCTTCTTATTTCGGAAGGCTTCTGTCGAGGGAGAGACACTAGGTTCTCGACAAAGGTTTTATAGCGGAGAGTATCCGTCCATGAAACTCACGGATAAGAATCTCGATAAAGAGGAACGCTAGGGCGAGCAACGCGAAGAGGTGCATAAGGTTGTGTCCCCCTCGTTCGGTTGTATTGGTTACAAGTATCTGTTGGGGAAGTGGATTCACTAATCCGCCCGTGAGAGCGGCGATTCGCTCCAAAAGCTCTCGATTTGGCTCTTCATGTTGGCGCTCCCCAATAGTATCTGGAGCGACCTCCCATCCAATCTCGGGAAGTGAAGATTTATCAATTGCTATGGTTCCCTTGTACGTGCCTGGTGCCGGCTCGCTTAGCCGCGCCTGATAATGCCCTTCAGAAATCTTTACGAAAGAGAGAGTTCGCTCTTTGCCGAGAGGAGACGAAACTGAGGCTGTTATAGAGGCGTTTCCAACATCGTCGAAAAGAGAGAGGTCAAGAACCAGATCGGAGCCATCGACCCATGTTCGAACATCAAAATCGATAGAGGCTTTTGCTTTGCCAGAATGAGGAATCGTTGACTCGACGATGTCGGACCAAAACTCGTTGATGGACTCCCATTGGATCCAAGGGGCTGACCATCGCCCATTTACATCAGAGGTAAACGCGACAGCTCTCCCCTTTCCTACCGCCCAAGACGCTAAAAGAGGGAAGCTTTTACCCTCCTGCGTCACGACGAGCTCGTTATCGGCTTTGTCTCGAGGCGCGGTTTCAACGAATCCTCGAAGGGGCGGAAAGCTTTTGACGCTTGTAGAGCGAATGCCATCGGGACCTGGGCGAACCTCAACTACAGGGCTCTCTTTAAGAGTTTGTTCTCCTGAAGCCACTTTTACATCTGAGAGGAATATCTTGGGGAGATTGCTCGGATCTTGCGTTTGGTAGAATGAGCCCCCTCCAATCTCCGCTAATTGAGCCAGAAATCCGTCATCTCCATCGGCGCCAACTACAACTGTGGAGAGCGTAATACCGAGGATTCGCATCTGCTTAACGAGCTCAAAGTATGAGGGCCCGGCGTCCGGAAGCTTACCATCGGTAAGCACAATCACGTGCTTTCGTCCGGCTGGTACGCGAGATATTCCGCGGCGGGCCTCGTCGAGCGCCGGAAAGAGATTTGTTTTTTTTGCCGGATAGAGCCGACTAATTCGGTCCGCCGCTGAAGCTCGGACGGTAGCGACGCTGGAGATTGGGAGAGCGATAAACGGCGAGTCGTCAAATCCAATGACGCCGACAAAGTCATCATCTTTAAGGTTTGCTACGACTTCTCGCGCCGCGGTTTTGGCGAATTCGATGCGCTCTTCCATCGCCATGCTTCGGGACTTATCCATGACAAGTTGCACCGCCACATTAAGTCGCTTCTTTTCGACGTGCGGTGGCACGAGACGAACTGGCAGCACGTCCTCAATAACGGACCCTATGTATCCGCCCAACCCAAAGCTATGATTTCCGCCAATCATTATAAGTCCCCCACCGGCGCGGACATAGGTGGGGAGCTCGACCTCAAATTCTCTTGGTAGATCGTTGATCGAGACGTTGTTGAGAATCACCGCCATGTACTCTTTGGGCGCGCCTAGAGCAGGACGTTGCGCGCCCAGGATCTCTGTCCTGACCTGATATGAGTGTCCCTTGAGCAGTTTAGAGAGGAATCGGTCGTCCTCTTGAGACCCCGAGAGGACGAGAACACGCTCTCGTTTCTCTCCAGAGAGCCACGATGTTCGAGTAATCGAATGAGGGCCACCCTCGTCATTCCAAGAGAAGGTGGCGGTAAGAGGCTGAAGCCCCTCAAGGTTTGGATCGCTTTTGCCGACGAGCGTTACGTCTCTCCCAGCCGGAATGGAGAGCTGTTTCTTTAAGACTTCTGTCGTCCCGTGTGAGAGCGATAGGGTTCCTTGTATTTCCTTGTTGGTCGATTGTGAGAGCGTCGCTCTCACATCAACGCTCATGTGACTTTTTACGACAGTAGGGGATGAGAGTTGAGATATGGAGACTCGGCTTTGAGCCGTCGGTCCGGTCGCCGTAAGAGGAAAGACTGGAGAGTGAGCGAGTTTTTCAAGCGACGACACGACATGCCCTGCTGTTTCGTAGCCGTCAGAGAGGAGCAAAATAGGGCCGTTTTGGCTTGTGCTGGGAGCGCGCAAAGCCGATTCAAGATTCGTCGCGGACGCGTCCAGACTAGAAGCGTGAGATCGAATAGAGGCGAAGGTCGAGTCGGATGAAACGGCAGAAGGGGAAATATCCTTCGCGAAGGGGATGACGGTTAGAGGAGACTTAAGAGCGGCGCTTATACGTCGCGCTCTTTCAAGAAGTTCCTCTCCTTGCTCGTTTGAAATGCTTGTCGAGACATCAAGGAGTGCTGTTACTCCCGCTCCCGAATTCCCGGCGGATGAGCGAGGACCTGCGAGGGCGCAAACGAGGAGAAATCCTACTACCGATCGGATCAGCGTAATCGCCCATTGGTGAGGAGATTGGGGAGGTTTCCGTCGCACGCTCCACACGACCGCCGCGAGATATGGAAGGATAAGTAAAAAGAGCAGAGGCGAATCAAAGGTCATGCCGAACCCCATCCTCGTTTCTGAAACGCCCTACGGATTATATCAAAGAGAGCTACTCCAAGCGCGATGGTAACAAACC
>CANLCB010000055.1 GCA_947488865.1 Deltaproteobacteria bacterium
AAGCGGGTTAATTGTATCGGGTGAAGCCGCGCTCAGCGGCGAGAGGGGCGATAGCCCCTGGGCAAAAGCGCCGAGCGGGTTAATTGTATCGGGTGAAGCCGCGCTCAGCGGCGAGAGGGGCAAAGCCCCTGGGCAAGAGCGCCGAGCGGGAAAAATGGAGCGGGTGAAGGGATTCGAACCCTCGGCCTCTTCCTTGGCAAGGAAGCGCTCTAGCCAACTGAGCTACACCCGCCCGTGAACAGCGGAAGGGATGAATTACTGTACCCTAGCGGAAAAGTCAACGGCAGAGCCACATAAACATGAGCCCCCCAAAGCCAGATCATTGCTGGCATTATTCCTTTAATTTAGGCAGGATACGCTGTGTTAGTTTTACAGTTTAACTGCGGATAGGAACCTATATGACCGACTCATGGGATGAGCGACGACGGGCACAAGAAGAGGCTTACTTTCAAACAGCAAACGAGGCGTCCATCGCCCGCCTCGCTCGCAAGCAGCAGGGAAATGCCCGCCTCAGCCCCATAACACGACAACCAATGGAGCACATTGTCGCGTACGGCGCGGTGATAGATCGTTGCACTGAGTCTGGCGGAATCTACCTTGATTCCGGCGAACTTGAGCAGATCCTTCAATCTGCAAAAGAAAGTAAGGCGAACCTCAAAGATTTTATCGGCGCCCTCCCCGCTGTTAAACCGCCTGAAGGCGTCGTACACGAGGGGCTTTTGAGCCCGGACAATGGGGAGCCAATGAAAGTCGAGAAGATTCTCGGTATTACGATCGCTCGATGCGAAAAAACCGGGGGGCTATGGCTTGATGCTCGGGAGCTTGATCGCCTTACAGCGTCGGCTCATCAGTCGCTCGCGAGCTCCATCAAGGATTTCTTCGAGCTCGTTTTGGGCAGAGAATAACTCCCCTCTTTCACGCCCTCAGCGGCTAGGAGAACGTCAGCACGATTTTTCCAACGTGCTCACTTCGCCGCATGAGGGCGTGAGCTTTTTCAGCCTCCGCTATTTCAAATACCGAATCAACCACCGGAGCAATCCCCCGCGACTCAAGCTTTGATCCAAAGTCCCGGCAAAAACCGGCGACCAAATCCCCCTTCTCTAAAACGGTTCGAGAGCGAAGCACTGAGCCAATAACGGATAACCTCTTCTTCATGAGGAGCGACAAATCAAGCGCCACCTTTGCGCCACTCATAGTCGCGATTTGAACCAGACGCCCTTTTGTCCCAAGCACCGCTAGGTTTCGTTCGAAATACTCCTGGCCGACAATGTCCAAGACGAGGTCCACCCCGTCAGAAGCCCACGATTTTACCGCGGAGGCGAAATCGTTATTTCGATAGTTAATCACTAAATCGGCTCCAAGCTCGGAGCATCGGGCAGCTTTCTCATCACTGCCGACCGTACACGCCACAGCGGCGCCGATGGTCTTTGCCAATTGAATCGCGGCCGTCCCCACCCCACTAGAGCCCCCGTGAATGAGAACGCGCTCCCCTTTTCTTAAACCACCCTCTCGAAACAAATTGGTGTAGGCGGTGATAAAAGCCTCGGGAATAGCAGCCGCTTCTGAAAACGAAAAACCTAATGGTATCCGCATGAGCTGCTCAACTGGAACGTTAACTCTCTCGGCGTATCCACCTCCGGACAGCAGCGCGCACACAGCGTCGCCCTTCGAATATCCAACAACGCCCTCACCAACACTTTCGATCACACCAGAAACTTCCAACCCCAACAGGTCGGATGTCCCAGGCGGTGGTGGATATTTTGCCGCGCGCTGTAGAAGATCCGCCCGATTCACTCCCGCGGCCTTTACATCGATCATCACCTCCCCTCGATTGAGAACCGGCTCAGGAAGAGTACCAATTGCAAGTTGGCTGTCAGGGCCAGGATTATGAACAACTATCGCTTTCATGTCGTTTATCCCCCCGATATTCAATTCGAAATGAGTGAAGCTGTCTTACGTGCTCTCGCAACCATAAAGCCTGAGCGCTCTCCGGCAACTCAAAGGTCATCATCGTTTGTGTATAGGGGTGATACCACCGGAGCGCGTATGAGGTAAGTCGCAATTCAGGCGCCTCAGCGCCACCATAGAAAGGATCTCCGACAATTGGATATCCCATGGACGCCAGGTGCACTCGTATTTGATGAGTGCGCCCCGTGAGCGGCTCAACTTGAAGCAATGAGAGGCGCGTGCCCTCTCGTTCATAGGTGGAGATTCGCCGGACAACCGTATGCGCTGACTCGCCCCCCTCCTGCACCACACGCCGAAGGATTGGGTGCCGAGGATCTCTCCCTAATGGTGAGGTAATATGTTTACTCTCCCCCGAGAACTCGCCGGAAACCTCGGCTAGATAGACCTTTTCTATGAGCTTTCGTTCGTACGCTTTTTGAAGATGTCGATTCATGCGCGCTGTTAGAGAAAACAGCAGAAGTCCTGAGACTCCCGTATCGAGACGGCTAGGTAGATGAACCGCTCGACCAAGATAATCGGAAAGAAACCGCTGATAATTGAAGAGTCTTTGATCTCGCGGAGCGGTGGTAGGCAATCCAGCGGGCTTCCACGCGATCCCTACGTCACCGTCTTGATACAGGATCATTTCCGGAGAGAACGCAGGGAAGTTTTTTTCGGCCCCCTCAAGAGAATATCGAGGCTCGTAGTATTCTATTCGGCATGGAGGAGAGATACGAGTTATCGCATCGGCTTCCTTTCCCGCTACGTACACTCCACCCAGAGCGAATCGACAAGTCCATGACTCGGGCTGAATATGCGGTAGCAATCGCTTCAAGAGCTCTACACACTCAAGCCCTCGACTTTCCTCATCGCCGATCTCGAACCTGTGATACGTGCTGAAAAAACTATCTCGTAGACGATTCTCGGACAAAGTAGTTACCCCCAGGTATCGCTGGAGGATACCTCAAAACAGGTCCTCTGGAGAACCACCGTGTCGCCCAATCAGAGTATGCTACTTAGCGCTACGACGGCTTAGCCGATTGGTTAACTCAAGAGCGCGCTGGGCGTTCATAAGAGCGAGAATCTGGCCGATACGCTTTTCAGGCATCCGTTCGATGAGAGCCTGAGCGATCTGAATATCAAGTTGTTCGAGAAGGTGAGCCGCCTCAGGTGGATTCATTGAACCGTAAACGTTGGCTAACTGATCAAGTTGCGTATCACGTTGACGTTCCCCCTTTTGGCGCTCGATCTTCAAGCGCTCCGAGAGCTCTTTCAGTTCAGTGAGTCGAAGGGCGAGATCTCTATCCCGAGCGGAAAACTCGAGCTCCCGTTGCTCCAGACGTCCGGCGCGGTCCTCAAGCTCCGACCGTCTATGGTCGAGTGCCATGAGAACCTTCGCCTCCTCTTTAGACCATTGCGGTCCCTTAGGAGCAGCGACGACAGCCGCTTGTACGGGCTCTACGCTTCCAACACCAACAGCCTCTAAAGCGGAAACCGCGACTTTGGCGCAGCAGAAAAGAGCGACAAGCATGTACGCGCCCATGTTGCCGCGAGCGCGCGAGGAATTTACCACGGACCCGAGAGGCATCATGCTAGATTGGGCTTTGCCAATAAATTGCTTTGTGTACGTAGCCGCCGCTTTAGCTTTCGGAGTTGTCGGTCTTGGAGCGGGAGTACCGACTTTCGCGGCGGAAGACGGAGATGAGCGACCCGAACCCGCCTTCTTCGCATGCATATGAGCCATAGCCCGACTTAAATCGTCGTAAAGTTCCTGTGCTTGCTCTCGCGTAAGTTTCTTATCTGCCATAGTTCCTTCCCGTGGATTACCTCTTTGCTCCAGCTCGCTGAACAGCCAGTTCATCAAGTTGGTTTGACTCCTCCTTGAGCACCTCTTCGTTGTACAGGTCTCGCTTTTTCTCTTTCAGCATCTCAAGCGCCTTGGCGTCCTTGTTTGCTTGGATGTAATGTTCGCGAGCTTGCTCAACCGCGGCTTTCGCCTCTTCGACCCGGACCATTTGCCGCGTAATCAATTGCTTGACCCGTTCGGAATAGGCACCTGTCAACACAAGCTCACCTGCACTAAGTATGCCATTTGGTTGGAGGTCGAGACGAAGAAGCTCCTCATGTAACCCCTTCAAAATACTCACCTGTTCGGCGAGTACCTGATTGCGGACGGCAAGTTCTTGACGCGCTTCGTCACGGATCTGTTCTCGGATGTCGAGGATACGCTGAAGTCTGAACTTAAACCGCTTCATCACAAAACCTTATACAAGTCACAGACCTTAAGAGCGTCCGTTAATTCCTGCCGAGAATCTCTCGCATCGCGCGCCAGCTTTCATCAATCGAACAGGCGGAATCGGCCGACTGTTTTAAGAATGTCTGGATAGGCTCATACAGCGCTACCGACCGGTCGACTCTTGGATTTTGACCTGGCTTGTAAGCGCCGATGGTAATAAGGTCCTCGACCTCCTGATACGAGCCAAGGGCCTCTCGAATCTCAACTGCCATTTTGCGCACTTCTGGATCGACAATATCTGACATGACTCGGGAGATGCTCTGGAGGACATCAATAGCTGGGTAGTGCCCTCGCCCAGCCAAGCGACGGCTGAGAACAACGTGCCCATCGAGAATACCTCGCACGGTATCAGCGACTGGCTCGTTCATGTCATCACCCTCTACCAGTACAGTGTAAAGGCCCGTGATACTTCCCTCGCCTTCGCAGGTCCCCGCTCGCTCAAGAAGCTTCGGAAGGATAGAGAATACAGAGGGGGTATATCCGCGAGTGCTCGGTGGCTCACCGACCGCGAGCCCCACCTCTCTCTGTGCCATGGCGAGACGGGTGACAGAGTCAACCATCAACATCACCTTCTTCCCCTCGTCTCTGAAATACTCCGCGATTGCAGTCGCCAAAAAAGCCGCTCGAATACGAAGAAGCGCGGACTGATTGCCGGTCGCGACAACAACTACCGAGCGAGCCAATCCTTCGGGACCGAGATCGCGTTCAATGAACTCTCGCACCTCTCGACCTCGCTCTCCCACAAGAGCGATTACGTTCACATCGCTGTGCGAGTGCTTAGCGACCATTCCTAGAAGAGTAGATTTACCAACACCGGAACCGGCCATAATCCCCACACGTTGACCTTCTCCAACGGTGAGGAGACCATTCATCGCGCGAACACCGAGATCGAGACAATTCGAAATTCGAGTACGCGTTACGGGATTCGGTGGCTCGCGGTAAAGAGGAACCGATTTCTCCATGACGGGAAGAGGGTGGCCGTCGATAGGATTGCCGAGCGCGTCGATCACTCGACCTTGCAGGCTGTCAGAAACGTACACATTACTCGTGCCCTCTGAAGCTACAATCGCCGCGCCGGGAGCGATACCTTCCGAATCACCAAACGGCATCAAGAGAATCTTATCGCTGCGGAACCCCACTACCTGGGCTGGCATAGTTTGATTCTTCGTGCGAATAGAAACTTGGGAACCGATCGGCAGGAGAGGCCCATTTCCCTCCACGATCAGGCCGGTCATATCCGTAACGACGCCACGCAATTCAACGTTACTCACCTGACTTGCGCTAACCAAGACTCGATCAAAGAGGCTTTCCACGTCTCACCTACCTTACTTTCGCGACCTGCTCTTTGATACGTTCCCACGCCTTCTCAAGGTCGTATTCAGCGCTTCCCGCGCTGGTTTCAACGACACAACCCTGACGAATCGTTTCGTCTGCCACGAAACTCCACGTACCATCAAACTCTTTAAATTGCTTTTCAGGACTTAAGAGCTTAAGGAACTCAAGATCCTGAGGGCTCACACGGATCGATTTAATCGACGCGCCTCCCGTGAGAGCGATAGCCTCTTTGATAATGGTGAGAATGTACTCAGGGTTAATCTCCACGATAGACCCAACAAGCTTTCGCGCCACCTCAACAGCAAACTGAACAGCCTTACGCTCTACATCCGACACGCGCTCTTGAATCTGAGCCCCCATATCCTCCACAAGCGTCGCGTACCGTTGCTCAACGCCCTTTAACTTCTCCTCGGTCTCAGCGAAAGCCTCCGTCCGACCTTTCTCAACGCCCTCATCGTGAGCGGCCGCGACCTGTTGCTCGAACTCTTCTCTTAAGATCCTCTCCTGTTCGGCCCATGCTTCAGCGGTCATCGAATGCCCATCTCCGGCAGTAGGCTCGCTCTCTATCGCTTGACTATCCTCGTCGGACATCCTCGCCTCAGCTTCATCGTCAGAATCAGCGACTATCTGCGGTTCTGCCTCTCCATCGGCGCCGAGCTCAGCATCTTGCGAATACGCACCAAGCGAATCATCCTCGAGGGTTGAGACATCATGGCTCTCATCAGCGATCTCCTCTTCCTCAAAATCCGCCACGAATTCTGAGCCCACTGTCACGCTGAGAGTAAAGTCTTCAAACATCGGATCGGTCGCGTTTGAGGAAGCCTGAACTACATCAAGTGTTAACGGATCAAACACAACCTGGGTCTTAACCGCTGAAACCGTCTCAAATGAGCACTCCTCAAAAGCCTTGGGCTTAAAAGCGGAGACTCGCGGTCTTAATGTATCGTCAGAGGATTCCTGTTCGACAGACATAGAGATTTATAACCCTACTCAAGACGCCCTTCATTCAACCAGTATCGAATAAGGAGCGCCGCCTGCTGCGGGTTCTCCTTAACGAGACGGGAGCTCTCTGCCATGATCTCTCCTAGCTGCTCCATGTCCACGGATCCACCGAGATCAGGCAGCCCGATTCGAGCGCCATCGGCATTCTGAGTTGCGGTCAATCCCGCCGCAGATGCCCCTGCCTCAACCGTTCCGGATTGACCTTTCGCCTCTTGACCCAGCATCGAAGAACCAACCTTTGACATTCCGTCGCCCTCAACCATCGGCATGCCCTGTGGGAGGAGACGGGTAATATCAAGCTCCTGACCAGAGGTATCCGTAAGGAACTTCCGAATCGGAAGAAGGAAGACAAACGTGAACAACAAAAGTGCAAGAACAGGTACCACCAAAGCCCCCAAACGATACATGGTATTAACTTGATCAGCCTTCGCCAGCTCTTCTGAAAGGCTCTCGTCTGGCTGAAAAAACGGAACATTTTCAACAGTCACTACATCGCCCCGGCTTGAGTCAAAGCCGATGGCCGACTTCACAACCCCCTCCACCTGCGCAAGCATCTCTTGCGACAAGGGCTGAAACACCTTCTGCGCCTTAGCGGCATCAGCCGACGCGGCCGCATCAGTGGACGCCGTGGCCGCCGCATCCGAGTAGGCACCATCAACAAGCACAGCAGCTGAGAGTCGCAACAGCTTACCCTTCGCCTGCGAGCTCTTAACGATCGCTCGCGACACTTCGAAGTTCTTTACGGTCTCTTTGCGTGTGTTCTGCTCTGTACCGGAGCCTGGAGGCGAGAGAAGATTTGGATCGTTCGTTAGATTTGATACAACTCCTGGAACACCGCCCCGCTGCGATGTACCGGCGCCTTCCTCTACAGTTCGCTCAGAACGAGCGACTTGCCCCCCTGGATCAAAACTCTCCTCCTCACGTTGGCTGGACGAAAAATCAAGGTCGGCGGTTACTCGCGCGACTACTTTGTTAGGACCCAGCACCTTAGCGAGCATGGACTCAATCCGTTGAGTGTATCCACGCTCAACCTCGCGAGTGTACTGAAGACGAGTAGCGTCCGCTCCGATATCGTCCCCCTCATCGTCCTTCGGAGTGAGGAGATTACCAAAAACGTCGATAATGGTTACGTTCTCTGGCTTCAATCCTTCAACACTTCCAGCGACGAAATTCGCGATGCCGCGTATCTGTTTCTTATCAAGCTCGCTTCCGGGACGGATCTTCAAAAGCACTGAAGCCGCTGGGTCTTGAGCTTGCTTGGCGAAAATTGTCTTCTCCGGTTGAGAGATATGAACGCGCGCCGATACAACAGAGTCAATCGACATAATAGTTCGCTCAAGCTCCCCTTGAAGGGCGCGTTGCTTCTTCACCATCTCGCCCATCGTAGTTGTAGCGAAGCTCGTACCGTCAAAGAGCTCAAATCCTACAGTGCCGGTCTTAGGGAGGCCTTCTGAGGCAAGGGTGATGCGAAGCTCATGAACGGCCTCCGGTGGCGATACTGAAATGGTATTCCCATCCACTTTGTAAGCCGTCTTCAAATCTTTCAGTCTCTCAACAACCGCCCCCGAGTCAGCGGGACTCAGGTCTGAGTAAAGAACGGTGTAATCCGGCTCTGTCGCCATTTTGGAGACGAAGAGAATTGCCGAGATCGAAAATACGATCAGAGCCGGCATGAGAATTTTCTGAGCAAGCGGGAGCTTTAAATAGCCCGCGAACAATTGCTCGAGGATAGCCTTCGGATCAAGCGTTGCCACGAAACCTCTCTAAAAACTAATCAAACTTGTGTACGGATTACTTCTTCATAGGCGCGGATAATCTTTCCGCGAATGGCGTTCATTAATTGAAACGCCACATCGGCTTTCTCAAGAGCAACCATGGCGCTATGAGGGGTCACCCCATCCTTTTTCAAAGTGAGTCCCTCGATATTTTGATTCGCCTCATTTTGGAGGTCATTCACCTCCTGAAGCGCGTCTTGCAGCATATTTCCAAAGCTATCACCTTGGCCCGACTGCGCGACCTTAGGTGTCGTCTCGGTTTTCCCTTGAACCTGGGAAATTTGTTGGAGAAGTGGGGTAATTCCGTTAATCGACATTGCTCGTTCCTACTTATGCCTGAGTTAATATCTTACTAGCCTCAGACTGCATCCCACGAACGGTTTCTACCGCGGTGATGTTCGCCTGATACAACCGGCTAGCGGACATTAGGTCCGTCATCGCCATTACAGGATTGATGTCTGGATACGCGACGAAGCCGTCAGTGTTAGCGTCAGGATGACCTGGTTGATACACAAGCCTTGGTGGGTTCTGGCTCTCCACCACTGCCGCGATGTGGGGCTCAACCGCGGTCATTCGATCAAGCGCCGAGGAGAAGCTACCTGGAATCTCAGTCGCCACCTGGATAACCTGACGTTCTTTGTACGGACCTCCCTCGGGTGTTCTCGTTGTCTCCTGGTTCGCGAGGTTGGAGGAAATAACCTGAACACGCAGACGCTGAGCCTGCAACCCCTTCGCGAGAATCTCCAATGGACTACCTTCTGATATGCGTGACATACCTATCTACTCTCCCGAATAGCCGTACGAAGTAACCCAATCTGCCGTCGGATAAGACGAGCCGCGTTAGCGTAGTCACCG
>CANLCB010000056.1 GCA_947488865.1 Deltaproteobacteria bacterium
GAGGGGCGTCTCGTCGCGTTTCCAACTGAAACGGTATACGGCCTGGGCGCTGATGCCCGCAGCGACGCCGCGGTGAAGCGTATCTACGAAGCGAAAGGACGTCCCTCACATAATCCGCTTATCGTTCACGTTCACTCACTTGAGCAGGTATTCGAGTACTGCGACCTATCACGTTCATGGAATCCCGCTGTTGTAAAAGAACGAATTACGAAACTGGCGACTTTGTGGCCTGGACCGCTCTCTATTATCGTACCCCGAGCTAACACCGTCTGCTCGACCGTAGCGGCGGGCGGCGATTCTGTGGCGCTACGTATTCCAAACCACCCTGTGGCACTCAGATTGCTCAACGCGTTCAATGGGCCAGTTGCGGCGCCGAGCGCAAATCCGTCGATGTACGTGAGCCCAACGACAGCGCGGCATGTACGGGATGGATTAGGAGATCGCGTAGACTGCATTCTTGATGGAGGCCCGTGCGCTATCGGTCTTGAGTCTACGGTGCTCTCGCTCCTTGAAGAAACTCCGAAGGTGTTACGTCCTGGCGCGATTACTCTTGAGGCACTTCGCGCGACGCTTGGGTGTCCTGTCGAAGGGCCAACTCCGCGTAAGGAGCCCACCCAATCAGAACTCCTCTCTCCTGGGCTCTTGGCAAAGCATTACGCGCCGATGACAAGGGTGATGCTGAGAACCGCGATTCCTAAGGGGTTCGTATTTCCACCTCGTGTTGGAGCTATCGTGTTCTCATCGTGGGCTCCATCATTTCCGACTTCACAAGCTAAGGTATTAAGCCCCTCTGGAGACCTTGAGGAGGTCGCCGCTCGCCTCTTCGGCGCGCTTAGAGAGTTCGACACGGCGGGACTCGATCTTATCGTCGTGGATGTCTGTGAGCCTGTAGGCCTTGGAGAGGCCATCATGGATCGCCTCGTACGGGCGAGCCACACGTAGCGACGATTACCGAGACTCTCCGTTTAAGATGCGCTGCATCTTCTCTTGCAAAGACTCAACGGTAAAAGGTTTCGCGATAAAGTCGGTCACACCCGCTTGAGCAGCCTCTATGACGCTTTCGCGTTTAGCCTCAGCGGTTACCATCAGAAAAGGAATCTTGCGAATACGGGTGTCCGATCGGACCGCTCTGAGCAATTCAATCCCCATCATCACTGGCATATTCCAGTCGCAAATAACGAAGTCGAAGGATGTCCCTTGAAGCTTTTCCAACGCGTGTTGTCCATCGGTCGCCTCTTCGACGTTCTCAAAACCGAGCGAAGCGAGGGTCTTCCGCACAAGCTTGCGCTGCGTTGGGAAATCATCAACCACCAGGATTTTCATTCCGCGTGAGCGGTCGTAGTTTGATAGCATCGGAGCGTCCTTTAGCGAACAGGGGCAGTTCCCCCATCACCTAAAAGATCGGCACGGTTCTTAAGGGACTTGAGTTGAAAATTAACGTGAAGCCAATGGCTTACGGGTGGATGTAGGCACAAATTCACGCCTATCATTTTCAACCGTGAGGGCGTTATCTCCCCAATCGTGGCCCACAAGCGGCGAATTGTAAGGGAATCGCCCTTCCTCATTTGGATCGTATGTCACGCTCGTAATGTAGAAGAGATGCGCGCTCTCAGAGAGCACCTTACAGCCGTGAAGGACGCCTGGCGGGATTTTTACGCACACTTCGCGAGCCTCTGGATGATCAGCGGAGTCTCCCATCGGAATGACCATCTTCATCTTATACGTCGGGCTCTCTGGGCGATTATCATAGAGCACAGTCTGAATCATCCCGATTGGGCAGTACCACCAATCCGTCTGGACATGATGATAGTGCCACGCCTTCACGACATCCTTAGTCATCTTGCTGTGGCTCCACTGGCCGAAGACACCGCCGTCAAAAAGAGGATCGGTCGCTCGGATGACTTCTCGGAAATACCCACGGGGATCGCGGTGGCTCTTGAGATCCTTGATGATGACACCCTCGATTAATGATTCCACAACGCCCTCTTCGCTGTTAGCCACACTGATATCGGCAAGCACCGCTTGGCTCATACTCTTTACCTAATTCGAATCGACTTATTTTGCCGTCTGAAAACTAGCTATCTTATCGAGCAAGGAATGAACTGACGCAACCCCTTGCATGGTATCGAAGGAGCGGTGTCCGGCTGGAAGAGAACCTCCCTCCTGTTCAACGGTGCCATCATTTCTTAGGAATATCGGCATCTCGGGGAAAGCTTCTCTCGCGCACGCGAGTGTAGAGAAAAGCACCGGATCAGAATCATTCAGCGCCCCTACTCCATCAAGCGGCATCTTTCTCGCTTTTGTCCTGATAGCCATCAGTTCAGTAAGTCCCAGGCGATAGAGCTTCCCAAGTCCAAGCTTCGAGTGCACTTCCGCAACTGAGAGCTTACAATCGTTGGTTATCTTCTCAAGGCCGATATTGATGGCACCCTTAACCTTTTCAGCTAAATCAAGAACGAGATCCTGGTTGGAGAAATCAACCCCAAACCGAACAACCGCGCCGTTCATCAAGTAGGTGAACTCCATCTCCAACTCTTCGCGATCGGCGACATCACGAACGAGATCTGCGAAGAGGCGAGAGGTTCGGGCCTCGTAAATTAAGGGCTCGATACCTCGAATATCCTCCACCACGTGCTTCTTCGCGGTCGAAGAAAGATCCGAGCGAGCCTCTGCCAGCGATAACGGGGCGTGCATCAAAGCAGCGACTTCAGGCTCAGGCACTCCTTCGGCGGCCATTCGCTTCATACGCTCTTGATACGATTCCTCTTCCAACATAGAGGTCGTCGCCACAGACATAATAGAAATCAATTGATAGAAGAGCTCCGCGCTAGACTCGAAGATGAGCGCGAGAAGTCGAGCCAACAGGAAGTGCTTGTCAGCGTCCTCTGTCTTAATACCGATCCAGGTAAAGCCTTTGTCTGGAGTGTGAGATCCGGCTGCTGGCGGCTGCTCGGTTGGCTCTTCAAAGACTTTCACTTCAACGTACTTGCCAATCAAGATGGCGAGCAGTTTTAGGTCCATGAACTTTACGATCTTTTGGAGAAGCTCAAGCGACTCAGTCTCATCCGTCAGAGAGAGCCACTCCCATAGCACCTCTTCATTCAGAACGTCGCCTTGCCACAAATCAAAATCTGTCAGAAGACGGCACTGCTCTAAGGACGCCATCGAAATGAGCTCCGCGGCCGAGGCTAGCCCCGCGTTCTTGACAACCATGAACAGCGCCTGAGGCGGCAACTGTCTTACGATCTGCTCAGGAGCGTCAGCTTCAAAGATCGCTTTGTACAAGTCACGACACGAGTGGCCCCGAAAATGAGCCACTGCCTTTGAATCGCCACTGTTCATTACTTAGCTGGGGCAAAAGTGATGTGCATCTGACGACCAAATGCCGGAGAGCGCTCGTCAACTACCGCTACATCAGCTAGTCGCTGAATGATCTGATCGAACTTCTCTTTGCCGAGGTCGATGTACATCGCCTCACGACCCTTGAATCGCATTACGAATTTGACCTTATCCCCTTCAGCGAGGAAATCTCGAGCATGCTTGAGCTTCACCTCAAGGTCTCCTGAATCTGTACGGTACCGAAGACGAAGCTCCTTAATGGTATTTTCCGTTCGATTCTTTTTGGCCTCTGCCTCTTTCTTCTGCTCTTTGTATTTGAACTTCCCGTAATCTAAGATCTTACAAACCGGAGGCTTCGCTAGAGGAGCAACCTCAACAAGATCGAGCTCTAATTCGTGCGCTCGCTGAAGGGCGTCACGAATGGCGAGAACGCCAGCTTGCTCACCATCTGGCAAAATTACTCGTACTTCTTTAGCTGTAATGTAGTCGTTGATGCGGTGGGCATCGGGCGGGGCTGCGGGGCGATTAAAACGACCTCCACGGAAACCACCGGGCTTGGAAAAAGGCTTCAAAAAGATCCTCCTAATAAAAGATTAGTACTGCTCTTGTATAGCACGTAACTAGCAGCAGATACGGTATCCAGTTAACTCATTTGAATCAATAGGCACCCTAAAAAGGCTCTATTTCTTCTTAGTATCGGCTTTTTTCTCGGCTACTGGAGCGGTCGCTGGTGTCGGGACGGTCGCTGAGCTGGAAATTTGACGACACTTAGGTTCAGATACCTCAACTCCCTGGCAGCTACCCTGTTGCTGCCTACACTCCTCGGAGAGAGCCTTTTCAACTTCAGCTCGCGTCTTAAAATCCAAAGAATTCAAGGTACTAGACCTTCCGTTCAACTTCTGAGCCATGCAGCTTCCGACACTCTCATGGTCTCTCCGGCAGAGGTCTGAGGCCTTAATTCGCTGCCTCCCGGCCTCAACCTCGAGGGTCTCCTTTGCAGAGGCCTCGTCGGCTCCAGAACGCTCAATTCCCATCAAGCGAACGACTGTAACGGCCGGTGTCGCCTCAGGGGCAACCTCTGTAGGGCTTGCGGCAGCTTCAGGCTCAGCCGCCGGCGCCCCCTTCCCCTTCTCGCCGGCCTTTCCGGCTTTGGCTGGCGGCTCTGGGGCCTTAGCAGTTCTCGGGGGAGCGCTCGGGGTTTCAACAGCTGTTCTGACCCATTTGTAGGAAACATCAGCAGAGCAGCGAAACTCGGCAGTAGCAAGAAGAGGAGTGAGCGCTACACCACCGAACGCGAGTGTAAGCGAAAAATTTAAAAATCGAGAAGCCATGAGGTGAATACCCGGAATGCAGCCACGTCTAGAAGGAACAAATCAGTTGGTATGGTTAAGGTATAACGGTCCCTTCACCTGCTGTGCAAGGTGAAACTGTAGGAACCTGGACCCTTCCACTTACTAGAGAGGTTTACATGGAACAAGGCAGCGATAGCTTTTTCCCCGGTGTTGATCGCGAATATTACCAGCTCGTCGGTCTTCCCAATATGACGGGAACCCCAGAGCGAAGACTTCTTTTGGCGATTCTTGAGAGAGCCATCCTCGATTACGTTGGAAATGACGTACGAGAGTTTGAGCACGCTGAGCAGTGGCTGTTCGGCGATTCGCCTAGAACCAGCCTCGACCACTTTTCATTTCAATGGGTGTGCGAGCAATTAGATCTCGATCCCGCTCGAATCTCCACGAAGATTCGCTCAATGCCTCGTCGAGGAAATCGAAAGGTTGCTCCGTGGTATTTCGCGAAGTCGGAAACAGTAGCGGCGTAGTGATTCGAAACCACAAAACGGCGGTTCTACAACGAGCCGCCGCATGTGGCGCTTCTCAATTAATGATAGTAACGAAACGCGACGCGGGCTGGATGTGGCGGTAGGTTTACCCCCTGGCCCTCACGATTCCAAAGGTCTCGCATCAGAAGTCTTGTCGCGAAACCTCCCACATTCGTCCTGTCATGCCCACGGCGGCGGGCAATTTCACCAGAGAGCAAAGTAGCGAAGCTAAAACGTCGTAAAACTTTGAGGCGCGGAATGAAATAAAGCGCCCCACCTAAGGCCGCCAAGACAGCGACAACAAGCAAGACAGTCAACGTTCCAAATGACGCCCCATCGCGTCCCAAACAAAAAGACAGCGTGAGAGCGGCAGCGCCCACACTCGATAAAAAGAGAGCACGCTTGGCGGGACGTGGCTTCTTAATAAAGAGACTTTCATCCTGCACCCCAACATCGAGGAGATCATCGAGATACGACTCCAAGACCTCTACGGGCACAAATATCACCGATTGGCCGAACTCACGATTATACCGTTGCCCAGGAATCAGGGCGCCACAGAGGCGTCGCTCGTAATCGAGTAACGACCTTCCTATTTGCTGGTAGTGTTCAAGAAGACGGTTGCAACCACCGAATGGATGAAGGATGGGATGTGGAAAAATTCGGGACGTCTGCATAGACTGATGAGACCACACGACGCCTCACCACACAATCGGAAGACCCATAGACCGAAGGCGTCTCCGAGAAATCGAGCGCCTATCGGGCGCGTTTCGATTTCACAGGAACCGGAATCGGCTTAAGCCCCAAAAGGGCGGCTATGACAGCGTCGAAGATGTTAAACAATGTCGACATCATCCTACTCTTTCTTAGGTAAAAATATCCTTATCAATAAGATGATCGACACCCCCTAAAAATTCTTAAGAAAATGAGGTTTAATTGTAACATTTTCGCCACAAAGCACCCTAAGTGCCTGACGTAAGGCCGGAAGCCCCTCTCCCAACCATCGTACGAGGATCAAGCAACTTATCGAGCTGATCCTTCGGCAACGCCTTAGCGTCGTCAGCAACCTGTCGCACAGTGCTGTTTTCACGCATGGCTCGACTAACGAGCTCAGCCGCACGGTCGTACCCTATCTCCGGCGTCAGCGCCGTGACGGAGGCGAGGCTGCGCTCCGTCAGCTCGCGACACCGCTCGGGATGCGCCACAATCCCAGACACGCACGACTGAGCGAAAGCGTGCGAGGAGTTCCCCAGCAACTCAATTTGTTCCAACACATGATGCGCTAGCAGCGGCAACATCGTGTTCAACTCAAAGTTTCCATTTTGACCACAAACACTGACAGCTGCGTCGTTGCCAATGACGTGCGCGCCAACCATCATGACAATCTCACAGACAACGGGATTAATTTTGCCAGGCATAATGCTGGAGCCCGGCATAATCGAGGGCAGAGATATCTCTCCAAGCCCACATCGAGGGCCTGACGCCATCCACCGCAGGTCATTAGCGATCTTCATGAGCACGATCGCCAAGCCCCGCAACTGTCCACTCACCTCCACCACCACGTCTTGAGAAGCTTGCGACTCGAAATGGTTCTCGGCCTCAACGAAGTGAAAACCCGTGAGCGCCGAAATCTCCTTGAGAGCGGCGGCGACGTATCCGGGCCGTGTCGTGATTCCAGTCCCAACGGCCGAGCCTCCAAGCGCAAGGGACAGAAGACCAACGCTTGAACGCTCGATGCGTTGAATGGCGTGACAAACTTGAGAGGCATATCCTCCGAACTCTTGCCCAAGCGTGACAGGTGTCGCGTCCTGAAGATGGGTGCGCCCCGGTTTCACGACCTCTGAAAATTCATCACTCTTAGCCGCCAAGGCGCGCTCTAACTCACGCAGCTTGGGTAGCATCGTCGAATGAATGGTCTGATAGACCGAGATATGAAGCGCTGATGGGATCACATCGTTCGAAGACTGCCCCATGTTGACGTGATCGTTAGGGTGCACCTTACTTTCAGCATCTCCCTCGTGGGTGAGCATCTGATTGGCCCGATGAGCGATGACTTCATTGGCGTTCATATTCGTGGCGGTACCAGAACCTGTCTGAAAGAGGTCCACCACGAACTGGTTATGCAGGGTCCCGCGAATCACCTCCAAGCCTGCCTGGACAATCGCCTCACACCGCTCGGGGTCGAGCGCTCCGATATGCCGATTCGCTCGGGCGGCCGCCACCTTGACGACGCCAAGAGCCGACATAAAACTCTGGGGGAGCCTGAGAGAGGATATTTTGAGGTTATGCAGGGCCCTTTGTGTGGTTGGCCCCCACAAAGCATCGGCCGCGACCTCTACCTCCCCCATGCTGTCGTACTCAATTCGTGTGCCCATACCGTGCTCCTGCGTGTCAGTCCTGTTCAATCCGCTCCGATGATTGCCCCGGGACAGAAACCCGACTATGATCCAGCCACCCTATCAATAAGGAATTAAAACTTATGAAGCTTCGAGCACTCTCTCTTCTCATCGCTCTGGTCATCGCAACCCCCATCGCGAACGCTGAGATTCGTATCGCGACAGTTGACGTCTCAAAGATCGTCAATGACTCACCAGAAGCTGTCTCGAAGAAGAAGGATCTCGACAATTACTCCGCGGAGATAAAGAAGAAGCTCGAGTCAAAGGGCAAGGAGCTTGCGGCTCTTAAAACCAAACTTGAGGACACCAAGGTAAGCGCCGACTCAAAAGAGGCTGAAAACTTCAGAAATCAAGTTCGAGATTTCGAGCGCATGCGAAGCGACGCCAAAGCAGAGCTTGAGAAGCGATATGTGAAGATCAACAAAGAGCTCACCGAGAAGGTATATGCTCAGATTGAGAAGTTCGCCAAAGCGAACAACTACGACCTTATCATCGACAAGAGCGATAAATATCGTGGGCCGATCCTTTTCGGAGCTCCGTCAACTGATGTGACTGACCAGCTATTGAAGGCTTCGAAGTAATCTCATACCCCAACAGAGGGACACTGTGGGCTATCTCAAACAAGCCTTGGATTGGATAGTTCCGGTGTTAAAGGAGAAGAAGATTCCGTTCCACATTACGGGAGGATTCGCCGCTCATCTGTACGGGGCAACACGCTCGGTGAACGACATAGACATAGATCTTCCAACTGAACATCTCGAAAACTTACTGCCGGAACTTCAGCCATTTATAGAGTATCCGGCTCAGAGGCATACAGACTCGACGTGGAACCTGTACGGGTGCACGTTGAATTATCATGGCCAGCTGATCGATCTGACTGGAGATCGTGAGGCCTACATCAACAACAAGAATACAGGCCAGTGGGAGCCCCTTGAAATAAACTTCGCGAAAGTAGTCTGGGTGAACGCTTTAGGACACGACTTACCTATTCAAAACCCAGAGCACCTCGTCGAGTACAAACTTAAGATCAAGTACGATGAGGAAAAACACCAAGCCGACGTCGCGGCGGTGCGAAAATATATGAGTGAGAGCGCGTAGTCCTTCTCTGCTACGGTATACCCGTACACATACCCTGCACGCTTGTACGAGAACCCTGCATCTTTTGTAGCGTAAATGGCTCAAGATGATGAGGGATGCA
>CANLCB010000057.1 GCA_947488865.1 Deltaproteobacteria bacterium
GAACCTCAAGACTCCAGAAGGGAGACTTCCCCTCCTTGAGCCTATGAGCGAGGTGGCCGGGAAGCTTTCGATTCTAAACGGGGCCTACTACCTGCTTTCTCAAAATGGCGGACGGGGGGTGCTGCTTGGTGGAGCGACCGGTGGGCCGCCAGCCCGCGTTGTAATTGTTGGCGCTGGAATCGCCGGCCAAGCCGCTTGCGCTACCGCCGTGGGGATGGGCGCTCATGTCACGGTTGTGGATATAAGCCAAGAGAAGCTTAAGGCGCTCACCGCTAAACACGGCGGGATGGTCGACACCGTTATCTCAACACCGCAGTCTCTTGCGGCTAGCTGCAAGGACGCCGATCTCCTGATTGGGGCAGTGCTGGTTCCTGGCGCAGCCACTCCAAAGATCATTAGCAAGGAGATGATCCGCTCGATGGGTCCGCAAGCGGTGTTCGTCGATATCAGTATCGACCAAGGTGGATGCGCGGAGACAAGCAGGCCGACCTCGCTTGATAATCCAGTGTACGAAGTTGATGGAGTGATTCACTACGGCGTGTGCAATATGCCGGCGCAAACGCCACGCACATCGACGTTCGCGCTGACGACCGCGACGCTACCGTACATTAAGCAGCTCGCGACCGACGGCATAGCGAAATCGCTCTCATCATCTACAGCGATCCAAAATGCCCTCACCTGCTATGGGGGACATCTGACCAATCGTCCAACAGCCGAGGCGCTGCATATCGAGTTCTGGCCGGTGGATAAGGCGGTGGGGTTTTAGGGAAACTCCTCGGGGAACAAGAAATTAAGCATTGGAGGGCCGGCGGCCCCGCCGGCCGCGGGTACGAATGCCACGGGTTTAAATTGCGCGAACGGATACATTTGTACCTGCGGCCGGCGAGGCCGCCGGCCCTCCAGGAATTCCGCGTAACATCCTCGAAGGGACGAAAGATCACATATCAACATTGGAGGGCCGGCGGCCTCGCCGGCCGCGGGTACGAATGCATCGTGGAATTTGGTCCGCCCGCAGATACTAAAGTGCCGTACAATGTGGCACACGGCCACGCCCACTTCGTTACTATGGAAGCCCGAAGGATTACTCGGCGCCCTCTTAAGGTTCCCCCTCTGCCGCTCCAATACAAACCGAAACAACCACACGCACGCCATTAGCGTTCTCGCAACCCCTACTCCTAATACAATTTAGTTAAAAAGCGGGCCATTTCATGTAACATACCAACGCATTTTACATGGCGAAGCGAACTCTAAGCCTCTCTTCGCCCCATAGTGAGTAGACGTACAACCCTGCGTGACAGAGGAGCACCCTCTGCTCTGTCGCGCGGAGGTTCGGTGTTCGAACCAGGTTTTCTGACGCGAGAGATTCAACTCAGGTTAGGAGGTTTTCGATATGAAATGCACTGGTTGTTATGGCTCTGGGCAAGTGAACTGCCCCTCCTGCGGAGGGAGTTATATGAGCAATCCACCATGCTCGCATTGCGGTGGAGGCGGGCAGAAGACGTGTACGAACTGCGACGGATCTGGAGAGAAAAAACGCTCCTCCAGCTTGGGCTATACGCCCCTTCCGGAGCCAACCACTCCCGAGGAGATAGGAAAAGCAAGTCGAGGGACGTTCATCTTCTGGTTCATTGCGAGCATGGTGATTTCAGTTATGCTCGGGCCAGCAGGGTTCTTCATCTGGTTGATGATCGTGACCATGATTGGAGCCGTCAATCTCATCCAGTGGCTGTTGTCGCTCGGTCGCAAAAAAGACAAGCCCAAGCTGGACTAACAAAATCGCCAGAGGTTCTTACTGATGTTTTTTTCGAAACACCAACCTCTGGCGATCCTTTAGACCAGAACAAATAATCTAAACAATTTTCAGACGCGCAGCTACGCCGCTACCGAAGCGATACAAATTTTCACTACTGCGCGTTCACCGCATTATCAGCTTCCAGAGTCACACGGGTCGCGAGCTTCTCGATAAGTTCAGGAATGCCTTGTCCTGTCACGCTCGAAATTACATGCACATCGAGCCCGCGAGCTTTGAAACGCTCAACGAATTCATTGACGCGCTCTGGTGACGACGCTGCGTCAGCTTTGCTGAGCACAACGAGTTGCTCACGGTGCGCGAGCTCCTCAGAGAACTGCGCGAGCTCGTGATTGATGGAATCGAAAAGCTGCTCAAGGTCAGCCTCGTTTCCATCTTCATCCAAATGCGCGAGATCTAAGAGATGCGCAATAACACGGGTGCGCTCTACGTGCTTTAAGAACCGGATACCGAGCCCCTTTCCTTCGCTTGCGCCTGGGATGAGTCCAGGGATATCCGCGACAACGAATGAACGACCGCCCTTCGCTTGAACTACGCCAAGATTTGGAACGAGTGTCGTGAATGGATAATCAGCTATCTTTGGACGAGCCGCTGAGATACGAGAGATGAGTGTCGACTTTCCAGCGTTTGGAAAGCCCACCAATCCAACGTGAGCAACGAGCTTAAGAGAGAGCATATAGACGCCCTTCTCACCTTCTTCTCCTGGCTGCGCGTGCTCTGGGGCTTGATTGGTTGAGGTCTTGAAGAACGAATTACCTTTTCCACCACGTCCGCCCTGCGCGATAGTGAACTCTTTACCGAGTTCGTCGAGATCGACAACTAACTCTCCAACGGCAGAGTTTTCGTTATCGTACTTGAGAACCTGCGTCCCCAGAGGAAGTTTAATGACGATATCCTCTCCAGCGCGTCCATCTTTACGGGCGCCTTGCCCGCCTTCACCGTTACCAGCTTGCCAACTTGGCTGAAACTTAAAGTCGAGAAGCGTCTGAACACTTGTGTCAGCACGAAGAATTACCGAGCCGCCGCGACCACCGTTTCCGCCGTCTGGACCACCAAGTGGAACAAACTTCTCTCGTCGAAAGGAACGACAGCCGGGACCACCTTTACCAGCGCTAACTTCGAGGACCGCTTCGTCGATGAACTTCATAAATCACACACAAACTTTCGTGACTGTTGTGGGGCAGTCACACACATCCCCGTCTTTCTTCCGAGTATACTCGGTCTAAAATTCTTAAGCGCACTCCCGCTTACTGCTTTTTATTTGTCGGGAGCCCGATAATAAAAAAGAGGAGCCGGGCTTTCGCCTCGAACTCCTCTATTCGCTACGAGAACTGTTAACGAGAACCCCCGCCACTCGATTGAGGGGCGAAGTCTCCTTACGCAGCCTGCGCTGGCTTAATTGTGATGTACTGTCGAAGTCCGTGCTTGAACTCAACAACACCATCAACAAGCGCGAACAAAGTGTAGTCACGCCCTGTGCCAACGTTTGGACCAGCATGGTATGTGCTGCCACGTTGACGAACGAGGATATTTCCAGCGCGAACTACTTCGCCACCGAACTTCTTAACGCCAAGACGCTTTCCGCGACTGTCTCGACCGTTCTTGGTACTTCCTACCGCTTTCTTATGAGCCATTGTTGCACCCGACTAAAAGGTGCAACCAACTAAAAGTTGCACCTAACTAAAATTAATAATCCCGATTAGAGAGAAACGCTCTCGATCACTACTTCGCTCTTAGCTTGGCGGTGACCCTGCTTCTTGGTGTATCCACCCTTGAGACGCTTCTTGAAGATGATGACCTTCTTGTCTTTCGTCTGAGCTACGAGACGGCCTGTAACAGTTACGCCAAGCGTCTTCTCGCCCTTAGCGAGAATCTTGAGGTCGCTGCCGCCAGTCTTACCAGCCATGAGGACATCTGAGAATGTGACTTTGTCACCAGGTTGTCCTTCGAATTGATCGACTGAGATCTTTGTTCCTGGGCTTACTCTGTATTGCTTGCCAGCAGTGCGAACTACTGCGAATACCTTTGGCTCCTCAACAACTACTTCTGCTGCTGCTTTTTGATTCTTTGCCATACCGCTTACACCTTCTACTAGACCGTCGCTTTACCGCGTCACTCGGTCCTCCGCGCTGTTTTTTACTCTTTTATTTCGCGCTTCCATCCTTACAGGACGGTAACTTACGCCTTTGAGCGTCCTTTGCTCAAGATTTATGCCGAAGAGTAAATTTCTATCTTGGCTATAAATCCCTGAAAGTATTAGAGTCAATAAAACAGAGCTGGTAAGATACCGATCTGTGCTCGGAAAAGCAAGGCGAAGGACTAGATCACTACGGTCCTGAATACTGTTATACTCCGAGAATACTGGGGTCAATCAATTAGGGAAGCCGGGCCACGAAGTCATGCGGGGAGATGGGTACGTAATCGCAATTATCGAAGACGAAGAGCTCATCCGTAAGAGCCTCGTTATGAACCTCGAACTAGAGGGATTTAAGGTGGTTACCGCCCAGGACGGCGAAGAGGGCGTAAACCTCATAACCCAGCAGAAACCTGACCTTATTATCATGGACGTGATGATGCCCCGAAAAGACGGGCTTCAAGCGTGCCGAGAGATCCGAGTAGCGGGAATCTCCACCCCTCTTATCCTCCTTACAGCCCGAAGCAGCGAAGTAGATAAGGTATTAGGACTCGACCTGGGCGCCGACGATTATCTAGCCAAACCCTTTGGAATGCTTGAACTTATTGCCCGCGTAAAAGCCCTTTTGCGCCGTATCCAGCGGGTTACAAGCATCGACGAAATCCGCTTCTCAAATGTGGTGGTAGACTTTAAAGCCTACCGCGCCCTCAGAGATTCTGAGCCTATTGAGCTTTCAGCCCGAGAATATCGACTCCTCCGTTACCTCGTATCCAAACAAGGAAATGTGGTCACCCGAGACGAACTTCTGGACGAGGTGTGGGGATACAACTCTTATCCGACCACCCGAACGGTGGATAACCACATCGCCCGACTTCGCCAGAAGATCGAATCCAACATCGATGAACCCCAGCACATCCTGACGGTACACGGCGTTGGGTACAAGTTCGTGGCTTAGCACCCCTTTACGGGAAAATCCTCGAAAAATCTTTTCTCGCAATTACGGGCACTTAGATCCTAAGTCCTAATATTTGTCACAGCCGTTTATAAAATTTGTAACAAATTTGCATCGTTTTTTGAGAACGAGAATCAAATAAAGGAGAACGACGCAGGCACTGTCGGACCGAGGTTATAAGGATGGTTTCCTGGGCTGCCCCTTCGAGCCCACACTGGTTAAGTAAGAAGAGGTTGTTGGTTGTCAGTCCTAACTTTTTTACTTAGGCGAATAAGACAATAGATCTATCCCTTACCGTAGGACCGTTTCGATGAACAATAATAACTTTAACTCCGACAACAACGACGCACGAAAAGAGATCGCTGATTGTCAGGATGTAATCGCTCACCTTGGTGATTATACGGACAACGAACTTCCAACAGCTACTCGACTCGCGGTTGATGCTCACCTTGATGTGTGTCCTGAGTGCGCAGCTTTCCACGCCTCGTACAATCACGTCATCGATAGCGCGGCGGAGCTTCGAGAGCCAGAACAACCACTCCCAGTTGACGTACAAAACCGTCTTCGCGCCGCGCTCAACAAGCGCCTCGGTATTAACCTTGCGATGATCGCGTAGCGTCGAAGCCGCGCATCGGTATATAGCAAGCGCTCTTTACGGGGCGCTTTTTTTATTGGGCGTAGCCGCGACCATTAAGACCTGCGCCTCCCAGTTGACGCCCCACCGTCCCCCTCGTAACCTCCCCCCATGACGCACGCGCACGAAACTACCTATCTTATCGACGGCTCTGGCTACATCTTTCGCGCGTTCTTCGCGATTCAGCGCTTGAGCACAAAGGACGGCTTTCCAACCAACGCCCTCTTCGGTTTCCTGCGTATGATCTTAAAGACCATCGCGCAGGCGAATTCGTCTAAGGTCGCGATCATCTTCGACGCTGGGAAGAAAACGTTCCGCAACGAACTGTACTCTGAGTACAAGGCGAATCGAGAAGAGTGTCCTCCTGAACTTGTGCAGCAGATGCCGTATTTTCGCGATCTATCGCGCGCGCTTGGACTCCCCGTACTTGAACTCCCCGGCTACGAGGCTGATGACATCATCGCGACGTTAGCTACTAAACTCGTCGAACAAGAAAAAAATGTCGTAATCGTCTCTGGCGACAAAGACCTCATGCAGCTCGTAACCGACAACGTTACGATCTGGGATACGATGAAGGACGCCCGATACGGCATTCCTCAAGTAACCGATAAATTCGGTGTTGGCCCTAAGCAAGTTACCGAGGTTCTAGCGCTCACAGGAGACTCCTCCGATAACATTCCTGGCGTTGATGGCGTGGGGCCAAAAACGGCGACTCAACTCATCGTCAAGTATCACGACGTTGAAGGAGTTATCTCTCACCTTGAAGACATTAAAAACGACTCAGAGATTCGCAATCGCAAAAAGATCGCGGAAACCATCGAGAACAACCTTGATATGCTACGGCTTTCTCGCAAGCTCGTTGAAGTGGATTGCAAGGTTCCGTTGAAAGAGCTCTCGAGCGATGGAGACAACATCGACGAACTTCTCTCTCGCAAGGAGATTGACGCGACTCACCTCGCTGAGCTCTTTGAGAAATTTGAATTCACGACCCTCTTTAAGGAATTCAAGAACGTCCTCGGTTCAGCCGCACGACCGAAAGTTACCGAAACGTTCAACTACAAAACCATTCTCGCGTCTGACTTTCCTGCGTGGTGCGAGGAGTTCCTTCAACAAAAAGAATTCGCGTTTGACCTTGAAACGACGGCTTTAGAGATACATGAAGCGAAGATCGTCGGCATCTCTGTGTGCTGGAACGACACCACGGCGTACTACATCCCTGTAGGTCACATACAAGGCGAAGGACAAGTCTCTTGGGACACGTTTATCCTCAACACGAAGCGCCACTTCGCCAATCCAGAGGTGAAAAAGAGCGGACAGAACATCAAGTATGACTTGAGTATCTTAGACCTGAACGGCATTGCGGTTGACGGTGTTGCCTTCGATACGATGGTCGCCGCCTACCTCCTTAACCCTGATAGCCGAAGCTACAACCTTACCACGCTGGCGAACGATTTCTTGGGTCTCCCCGTTATTGAGTACGATGAGGTTACAGACGGCGCCGAGAACTTTGCGGGCGTTGCGATAGACTCAGCGACCCAGTACGCGTGTCAGGACGCTCATTACGCTTGGCTCCTTAAGGGTGTGCTGGCTCCTCGCATTGAGGAAGAGGGGCTCACAAAAGTATTCGAACAGCTTGAGGTGCCACTCGTGCCAGTACTCGCTCGAATGGAGCGCGCGGGTGTCAAAGTTGACGCAAAGACGCTCGCTCAGATGTCACACGAGTTCGCTGAGCAGCTCAAAGTTCTTGAGCAACAAATCTACGGACTCGCTGGGCAGGAGTTCAACATCAACTCTCCGAAACAGTTGGCGGAGATATTCTTCGAGAAACTCGGCATTCCGACAAAGGGAGTGAAAAAGACAAAGACCGGATTTTCAACGGATTCTTCGGTACTTGAGAAACTCGCCGAGATTCATCCACTTCCAGCGGTCATTCTCGAGTACCGCTCCCTCCACAAACTTAAATCCACCTACACGGACGCGCTGGCACAGGTAATCTCACCAAAGACTGGCCGTGTGCACACTAGACTCAATCAAACGATCACAAGCACAGGTCGTCTCTCAAGCTCAGATCCAAACTTGCAGAACATTCCAGTTCAAAGCGAGTCCGGTCGCCGCATTCGCTCAGCGTTCATTCCAGAAGATGGCAAGATCTTCATCGCCGCGGACTACTCTCAGATTGAACTTAGACTCCTCGCGCACCTCAGCGGTGACAAGAACATGATTCGCGCCTTCCAAGAGGGAACGGACATTCACTCCAATACCGCACGCGAGATCATGGGGCTTGGAGCGTTCGACGAAGTGTCAGACGAGATTCGCCGAATCGGTAAAACGATAAACTTCGGAATTGTGTACGGCATGGGCGCGTTCCGCTTGAGCCGAGAGCTCGGTATTCCGGTAAGCCAAGCAAGCCAGTACATCACCAACTACTTCGCTCGTTATCCTCGGGTAAAAGAGTATTTCTCAAAGCTTGAAGAAGCGGCGATGTCGAACGGAGAAGTTCAAACAATCTTCGGACGAAAGCGAGTTATTAGCGCGATTGATACCAGTGGTCGAGATTCAGGCTTCGCGATGCGAGCGGCGATCAATGCACCACTTCAAGGCTCAGCCGCGGACATAATCAAGCTCGCGATGATTCGGGTAGACCGAATGCTGCGCGAGTCTGACATTGAGGCGAAGTTAATCCTACAAATCCACGACGAATTACTGATTGAGGCGGCCGATTGTGGAGCCGACGAGAACGCGAAGCTTATGCGCGCCGTTCAAGAGGCGATGGAGGGCGTAATGGAGATTTCGGTGCCTCTTAAAGTCGATGCCGGTATGGGCAAGACGTGGACTGAAGCGCAGTCGTAGGCAGCCTCTTAATGTTATTACGTTGAGCCCTTGGAGGGTCGGCGGCCTCGCCGGCCGCGGGTACGAATGTCGCGGGTTTAAGTTGCGCCAACGGATACATTTGTACCTGCGGCCGGCGGGGCCGCCGGCCCTCCAATAATCCCACGCAACATTATCGAAGGGACAAACATGCGACGAATCGCCCCTGGGGGGCCGGCGGCCTCGCCGGCCGCGGGTACGAATGTCGCGGGTTTAAGTTGCGCCAACGGATACATTTGTACCTGCGGCCGGCGGGGCCGCCGGCCCTCCAATAA
>CANLCB010000058.1 GCA_947488865.1 Deltaproteobacteria bacterium
GAGTCTTCGGTGAAATTACCGGCAGCAGATTCTCGTCTTGGAGCTTTAGGGGCGATTCGTAGGCAGACATCAGTTCTCTAGGAAGGATAAACTATGGACATCGCAGGCTACGCAGCGGCATCAGCCGGACTCCTCCAGATGAGAAAGCTGGAGGTGCAGAACAACAATCTGGCCAATATCAACACCGTTGGATTCAAGCGCCAATTCGTGATAGCTGAGCGTGAAGACTTCAATGATACCTTCGCCAAACAGCTTGAGCAGACAGATCCTTTCGCCAAGGGAGACCAGGCGCGTGTATCGAACGTAACAGAGACCGAGACACGAATCGATTTCTCCGCTGGTCCAATTAAGGCAACGGGCGCGCCTCTCGATGTAGCGCTCAAAAATCCGAAAGACTTTTTCATTATCAACACTCCTGAGGGAGTCAGATATACCCGCGCTGGTAATTTCACCCTCTCCGCAAATGGTGAGTTGGTGACTCAAGACGGCTTTCAGGTTCAGGGTGATGGTGGAGTAATCCTCACCCAGGGAGCCGGAGTGCAGATCGCCGCCGATGGTAGCGTGGCGGCGGGGCCCGTGAATTTTGGTCGCATTCAAACCGTTCGATTCCCGGACACGGCTGGCTTGGTGCCCGTCGGTGGGGCCCGATTCCAGTTGCAAGGAGGCGCGGCTCCAGCGCAGATTCCTGCGGAACTTGAGCCACAGGCCTTGGAGATGTCGAATGTTTCCGCGGTGACAGGAATGATTGATCTCATTACGACGAACCGAGCGTTTGACGCGTATACGAAGGCCGCGCAGACGATCGACAACCTCAACCAAGCTTCTATTACACAGTACGGCAAGAGGCAGTAACAGGAATATTTAGGGAGAATCTATGATTCGAGCACTATACTCAGCGGCGACCGGAATGAAGGCGCAGGAGACGAACATCGATGTCATCTCCAACAACCTTGCCAACGTGAACACCACGGGATTCAAGAAGAGTCGCGCTGACTTTCAGGACCTCATGTATCAGTACGTGATGGAGCCAGGCGCGCCAACGTCGCAAACTACCATTAACCCTACAGGTATTCAGGTGGGTCTTGGAGTTAAGACAGCGGGAGTGCAGAAGCTCTTCACTCAAGGAGATTTAAGCTCCACAGGAAACCAACTTGATATCGCGATTGAGGGAGATGGTTTCTTCCAGGTCACTCGACCGGATGGAACACTCGCCTACACTCGAACGGGCGCATTCCGCCTCGATCAAAATGGTCAGATGGTAACCTCTGATGGTTTCATTGTGGCCCCCGGTATCAGTATTCCACCTGATGCTCTCGGGATCACCGTTGGTCAGGATGGTACCGTAAGCGTGAAGCAACCGAACAACGCGGTGCCAGCTCAGGTAGGTCAGCTCATAGCCGTTCGTTTCCCCAACAATGGAGGTCTTCGCGCCACTGGTCAGGGACTCTACGAAGAGACTCAGGCCTCTGGAGCCCCAATTACCGGAATCTTCAGCCAAGTTGGTTTCGGACGCCTTAACCAAGGCTTCTTGGAGAGCAGTAACGTGAGCGTGGTGGAGCAGGTGGTAAATATGATCACTGCCCAGCGAGCGTATGAAGCTTCATCAAAGGGCATCACTACCGCGGATGAAATGCTCAACTCAGCCATTAACTTAAAGAGGTAATTGAATGAACCGTAACGTAATGACTTTGGCGGCTTTGGCTCTCAGCGTAGTGGCGACCGTCGCCTTCGCTGAGAACGTGCCCACCACGTCCTCGATGATCCGGCTTGTTGGAAGGGCGGAAACTGTAGTTACTGAGCCGCAGGTACGGCTGTCCGATGTCGCTCAGATCGACTCGCCAAACTTGCAAGACGATGAGGCTATCCTCCAGTTGCGAAAGGTTCAGATAGCGACAAGTCCAAAGGCCGGAGAGACCTTGGTCATGGATGGCAGTCAGGTTCTTGAGAAGCTTCGAGACCAGGGAGTTCGCCTCTCTTCCATTCGATATTCACTTCCTCGTCAAATCACCATTACTCGAGCGTTTCGAGAGGTGAAGCTTGATGAGCTTGAGCGAGCGTTGGGCTCGTTTATCTCTAAAACTGATAGGCAGATTGACGTAAGGCAGCTCGTTCTTGATAAGCCGGTGCGGATACCGACTGACAGTTTCGGACTTGAGGTTGTATCGCTTCAGACAACTCAGCCGGGGCATTTCGGCGTTGATTTCAAATCGGTGGCTGGCTCTGATGAGGTTAGGTTCCAGCTGCGCGCCATCGCGGATGAATATCGGACGATGCCTGTCGCCGCTCGCCCCCTTAAGCGTGGGGATATCGTAACGGCCGGTGACGTACGTCTTGAGAAAATAAATGGTACCTCGATCGGAAGAGACGGGGTGGAAAATCTTGGAGACCTTGTCGGCAAGAGTTTGACCAAGGATGTTGGGCAGGGCGAGATGTTTAAAACCTCCGCCGTTGTAATTCCTGCGGTAGTTACCTCTGGCTCAAGGGTCACGATTCTCTTCCGTCTCAACAGACTTGAGGCAACAGCTACGGGTACCGCGCTTGAGAACGGTGGATACAATCAAGAGATTAAAGTTCGTAACGATGGCTCGAAGAAAGTTATTGTGGCGAAGGTCGTTGAGCCTGGGCTCGTAAGTGTAGGGGGGCGATAGTCATGCGAAAGAGTGCTTTTCTTATAGCGGGACTTTGCTTCGGTGTAGGCAGTTGCGCCCCTTCCCATAAAGACCCTTACGTTCCCGTAATGCGTTACGCCACTCCTGGAACTCCAAAGAGCGAGGCACACGAGCTGGCGTGGAAGGGGGGTGTTGTGGAAGAGCGCTCGCCCGATGGTAAAGCGCAATTTAAGTTTGTGAGTGAGAAAGAGGCCGCGCCGCCAATGCGTGCCGCGGTTCTTCAAGCAAGTAAGGATGGGCCAACAGCTCAGCCGGTTCAGATGCTCGGAGAGCCAACTGATCTTGGAGACGGAGTGAAAGTCATTCATAGCACCGAGCAGCTGCCTCGCGCCTATAGTGGACCTCTTGAGCTAGGGGATCCCGGAGTTGGTGCGTCGTTGTGGCGTGAGAGCCGAATCGGCAACGAGGTCTTCAGAGATTTTCGTGCCTGGCAGCCGATGGATATCGTGACGATCGTAGTAAACGAAACATCGCTCGGTCGTCACTTTGGACTCACTGAAGTAAAGGGTAAGAGTCAGTACCTTGCGGCCATCGAAAACTTCTTCGGTCTGGAGGAGCAAACGCAAAATTGGAGCCAGCCGCCCGATCTCACCAGCCTCATCAAGGCTCAAACTCAGAACGATTATAAGGGTGAGGGACAAACAAACCGTCAGACTCAACTTACCGCGCGAATTTCAGCGGTAGTGGCTGAGGTTCTCCCCTCTGGGCTTTTGCGAATCGAAGGAGAGAAGATCATCTCTGTAAACAACGAAGAGCAGGTATTGGTGATTTCTGGACTTGTGCGTCCACGAGACATCACTTCTGACAATGAGGTGCTTTCATCGAAGGTCGCGCAAACTCGAATCGACTACTACGGAAAGGGAACCGTTGGAGAGGCTCAGTATGGTGGATGGGGCGCCCGACTCCTCCGACTTATCTGGCCATTCTAGGAAGCTTTATGAGAATTATTTCACTCTGTATCGCTCTCGCATGCGCTTTGTGTCTTCCGCTTGGTGCGGAAGCCGCTCGCCTCAAAGATATCGCTGATATCGAAGGGGTACGAGGTAACCAACTCCTTGGATACGGTCTCGTCGTCGGTCTCAACGGTACTGGCGATGGAAAGATGGACTTCACTCAGAAGAGCATCTCTAACATGCTCGAGAAGATGGGCATACGAGTAAATCCTGTTGATGTGAAGGTAAAGAATGTCGCGGCTGTGATGGTTACCGCGACGTTACCGCCATTCGCTCGACCTGGTTCGCAGATCGACGTAACAGTGTCTTCGATGGGTGACGCGAAGAGCCTTCAGGGTGGAATCCTTCTAATGACAGCTCTAAAAGGCGCTGACGGGAATGTATACGCTGTGGCGCAAGGGAGCACTAATCTGGGGGGATTCTCTATTAGCGAGGGCGGTGACTCGGCTCAGAAAAACCATCCGACGGTAGCGACGATTCCTCAAGGCGCTCTTGTGGAGCGTGCTATACCATTCGATCTTTTCCAATCACGAAAGGTACGAGTGGTTTTACGGGAGCCAGACTTTACGACGATGACTCAAGTAGTCCACGCTGTAAACGCTCGTATGGGCAAGCCGGTCGCGGTAGCGGTTGACTCAGCGTCCGTCGAAGTACTCCTTGATCAGAAATATCAGAATGATCCCGTGGGTATTGTCTCTATCCTTGAGCAGGTGAATGTCGATCAAGATATTGGCGCCAAGGTGGTGGTAAATGAACGTACTGGAACTGTGGTGATGGGGGCTCGCGTGACGATAAGTAAAGTCGCGCTCGCTCACGGTAACCTGAATGTAACGATTCGGTCCGAAACGGACGTTTCTCAGCCGAACGCGCTGTCTCAAGGACGGACGACAGAGGTGACGAACCAAGATATTGAAGTAGGTGAGGATGTAAAAGCGCTCCAAATAGTTGGTGGTGAAGTGACCCTCGGTGATGTGGTTAATGGACTAAACGCGCTCGGAGCTACGCCGCGAGATCTCATCTCGATTTTCACGGCGTTGAAGGAAGCAGGGGCTCTGAACGCTGAGCTGATAATCATGTAGTGTGACGTATGGACCCAGTTAAATCTCGAAGTGTGCAAGCGTCTCAGGTTTCGGAAGTGTCTCAGACAAAGCTGCCTGCGTCCAAGGATGCGAAGCAGGCAGCTCAGCAGTTTGAGGCGTTGCTTGTTCAGGAAATGCTCAAGTCTATGTGGGCTACGGTTCCTGAGGGGCAGCTGCTGTCTGGCAGTCACGAGGAGTCCCTGTACCGGGATATGCTCAATGAGGCTGTGGCGAACTCCATTGCTGAGGGTCGAGGTATCGGAGTGAAGGATGTAATTCTTAAGGATATGAGTAGGTTAGGTAAGAGTAAGTAACCTTTTGCCCCTTTCGTGCATCATAAGTGCTAGTGTCGTAACCACAGAAGTAAAAGTTATTCCAAAGGATGGGATATGAAAGTGCCGGGATCAGACGCGACTGACGTTCAGATTAACCGCTCTCAAGAGGCCAGAACAGGTGAGAAGTCCGCCGTTCGTCGGCAGACAGCGGTTGATCAAGGAGCTCAAGGACAAGAGCAATCCGCAGCCGCTCAGTCTAAGGCAGACACCATAAAGGTGTCCTCGCTGGGAGCGTTACTCCAGACCGAGCTTAATCCAGCCAAGATGGCAGAAGAGCGCGCGCAGAAGATCGCCGCGCTGAAAGAGCAGATACGAAATGGAACGTACGCTCCTGACTCTCAGGCTGTAGCTCGATCGCTAAGCGAGGAGATCTACCTTGAAGTCGCGTTCGGAGCGGACTCTAAGGAATAGTTTAATAATGAAACTGACCATCGCGGACATCAAGGCAGTGGAGAAATTTCTCCATGAAGAGATCTCGCTGTGTGACGAATTCATAAAGATAATCGCTCTGGAGCAAGCGGCGGTTATCAAACTCGATTCAGAGTCAGTCGCGAAATTTAGTGAGCAACGGGCGCTGGTTGTTGAAAAGCTCGGCAAGCTTCGAGATGACAGGGCGCTTTTAGTGGAGCGGTTGACAGGGGACGAGTATACTCGTATTTCCGTCATGATAGCCCAAGGTTGTGGGCCCTCCGATAAGAAGCGATTGCTCTCTCTCACTGATAAGGTAAAGCTTAAGTTGGCTCAGTTGGAGCGCAAGACTCGCGAGTTCAATCAAATCGTTAATTTCTCCCTCGGGCTGGTGAATGGCGAGATATCGCTACTGTGGTCCGCTACTCAGCCGGTTTCTCGAAGCTACACCGCTTTTGGAACGCTCGCCGAGGGAGTTCAGCCTGGTCCTGCCCGGGCAGGCTCTCTTCTTGGCGAGGCATAGACCGCGCGACAGGAGTGTTCCTCCGCTTCGGCTACCTGTAAACTCCACTGGAGTCGTCTTGGGTGGAAAAGCGGCGGCCGTTTCGCGCCCCCTCGCTATGAAGTCATGCTCTTAACTCCCTGCCCTGTTGAGAAGTTAGCTTCGGCACATTCATTGCTCATATCTCTGTGGGGATTCGTGTGAGGAAAATCTTGCCGCCCCAAAGAGAAGAGCGACGATGCCAAATTTCAGCTCCAAGATTTTAGGAAACTCCGTCAGCGCGTTGGTCGCTCAGCAGGCGCTGATCGCTAATACCTCAAACAATATAGCGAACGTGAACACGCCTGGTTTCACACGGCGTGAAGTCGCGCTTATGAATCGAGCCGACGCGGCATCCGCCTCGTCAGCGCTTTCGTTCGGTAGTGGAGTCGACGTGGGGACTATACGTCGAATCTCCAATAACTACCTAGAGTCAGCGCTGCGAGAGACGCATTCTCAACTAGGGCAAGCCAATGTTCATAATGACTACTTGGGGAGAATTGAAAATCTCTTCGCGTTGACTGGGCCGCAGACAACAATTGGCTCGGCGTTGAACGACTTCTTCTCCGCGGTCAATACAGTTTCCGTGAATCCCTCAAGCATTGATGATCGTATCACCTTGCTCCAGCGTGGAGAGGACCTTGTTGCCTCAATTCGCACAACGTATGACACCATCGCCGAGACTCAGACCGAATTGGATTCTCGAGTTCCTCAAGAGGTCGACGCGATTAATCAATACACCGCGCAGATTGCTACCCTGAACGATATAATCAATAAGCGAGAGGCCTCAAATATTCCCGCGGTAGACGAGCGTGACCAGCGCGATGAACTGCTCAACAAGCTCGCCGAGAAAATTACATTCCAGAGCGCAGAAATGAGCAATGGCATGATGAATATATCGTTGGCTAATGGATTCCCTCTTGTAGCCGGAACCACATCACGCGCGTTGGCTACGACATGGACCCCATCGTTTGCTGCAGGCGACCTTCCGCCTTCTCTTGAGGGGCGCACTCTCTGCTATGTAGTGTACAACTACGGCACAGGGACTGCCCCCTCGCACCTTGATCTCACCCGGACAATTAAGAGCGGAGGCGGTGCCTTGGGAGGCGTTTTGCAGCTCCGTGGCTATGCGGATCCTTCGAATACATCGGCGTTTGAGGCAGATGGACAGCTTGTAAATATCGCGTCACGAGTAGAGTCTCTTACACGCGCTCTTCTCACGGATGTCAACACAACCTACTTGGGCCCAGACGAAGACACGACCACCGCAGGTCATCAGGCAAGTTCGGGCGACCTTACGGGTACTCCGCCTGACGTGTTTGGACTCTTTGATTTCGCCTTCTCTGGAACTAAGGATGTGGACGCGGATGGGCTGCCTTCGCAGTCTGACCTGACAGCCACTGGGGTTCCTATCTTCAGTCGAATTCTCAAATTCGGTGTGACGACCCCGGAGCGATTCGCGGCTGCGCGAGATAACGATTCTACCGAAGGAACGGCGGTGTTCCCGACCGGTGACGGTCAAAACGCCGCGGCTGTAGCGGCAGTAAAGACCGATCGGCTCACATTCTCGGTTGGTAGCTTTAATCTTCTTGGCTCGATGGATGAGCTTTATTCGGCGACTGTAAATCACGTGGGAAGCGTGAAGTCGAAAGCGGAGACGGATGTTGAGGTCGCTGACGCGTCACAGGTTTCAGCGCAAGCGAAGCGGGATGAGCTCTCATCGGTGAGCCTAGACGAGGAATTTACAAACCTAGTGAAGTATCAGAAAGCGTTCCAGGCCGCGGCAAAAATTATTAAAACGGCGAGCGACATGCTCGATCAATTGGTGGCGCTCATATGACAAGAATTTCAGAGAACCAATTCTCAAGACTCATGGTCAATTACACGGTGCAAAACAAGGCGCGTGTAAATAAGTACTCTGAACAGGTCGCGACCGGCTTAAAGGCACCGCTTCCTGGGGACTCAACGGACGCTGGAGTTATTTCGCGCTATCACCAAACCCTCGATAGAATTGATGGATACATGACGACGATTTCCCGAGTAAAGAGTATCGTTCAATTCCAGGACGACGCTCTGAGCCAAATGGCCGAATTGATCGTGCGCACAAAGGAAATCGCGCAACAGGGCGCGAACGAGTCTCTTACGCCAGAGGCAAGGGCGTTCCTCGCGGAGGAAGTGTATCAGATTCGAGATCAAGTCACAGGTCTCGCCAACTCTTCGTATCAGGGCCGATACGTGTGGGGTGGGGTGGATGATGATGATCCTCCATTCGATAAGACGCTGTATGACGAGCCAGTCGACGGTCCTGCGGCTGAAAAATACGAGTTTGATAGTGAGATTGGTAC
>CANLCB010000059.1 GCA_947488865.1 Deltaproteobacteria bacterium
CATGGCTCGCAACTTATTGGCCTGGATTCTCACAACCTGTATTCTCTCAACTGCCCTACACGCCGTACCTATGACCGCGAAAGCCGACGACTATATCTCTCCACACCTTGTTAAGGTTACAACACCTCACTACAAAGCGGCTATCGATAGCTTCAAGCCCAGATTAGGGGTTTATGAATACACTGTGGGCTGGCAAGGAATTCCAGCCGCTTCATGTACCCTTACCGTGAAGGAATATAACGGCCGTTACTATGTGGACGCCGCCGCTCGGACGTACAGCGGAGTCGATCTTCTGTACCGCCTCCGATATGATGCCAAAGCGACCCTTGAGTCCTCAGACTTACGACCGGTAAGCCTTGTCATCAACCACGACGAGAATTCCCGTCACAAAAACATCGACATTCAGTTTCCAGCCTCCGCCGGTCCGATTACCGCCGTTAGGAGCAAGAGCCCTAACGATCCAGACAAGAAGCTGGTGCAGTTCGAGCCTGAAAACTTCACCTTAGACCCTATCGGAGCGGCGTTCCTCGCGCGAAGCCTGCCATGGGAAGTCGGACAAAGCCGAGACTTCGATGTCTTCAACGGAAAGAGTCGGTACTTTATTACCCTTTCGGCGGTAGAGCGTACGACCATCTCGTATCACGGAGAAGATAAGAAAGTTATCGTGATTTCGCCTCGCGTTCGAAATCTTACCACCACCAAACCACGCGCTAAACTTAGAGAGGCATTTATCTACGTAACGGATGACGAGGATCGAGAGGTACTCAAGATAGTCAGCTCGGTGTTCATAGGAGCTGTTACAACTGAACTAGACTCATTCACGCCAGCGAACGATGATGACCACACCCCTCTTGTAATCGCCAAGTCTGCAGAGAGCGCTGAGGCGCGGGCTCAGTTGAAACAGGTTACCCGTTAGAGTGTCTATCTAAGCGCGCCAGCCAACGAGCTCTGCTGTTGCTGCAACTTAGACATCAACCCCTCGAGTCGCGCATACCGCTCTTTAAGCGAATCAGCTTGACGTTGAATCTGTTTCTCGGCGTCCGTGATGCGTCGATTCAAGTCGCTAATGAGGTTCTTATTATTATTAATGGAGATATCGAGAAGACCGCTATATCGCGTGTACTTGTCGACAATTCCGCCCGTGAGCGCGGTCGCGTCGGCGAAGCTCCGAATGAGATCGCTCACACTGCTTGGCTCCGAGGAGAGCGCGCTCTGCAACTTCGTAGAGTCAAACTTCAAGCTACCATCTCGCTCCGTCGTAATACCGAGGTCAGAGAACACACGAACAACAGAACCTCCTGAAGCGGTGCTAGAACTAAGCTGCTGACGCAACGCCTGGAGCGCGGAATCATCTGTTCGAGTCCCAGAGAGGGGAGCAAAGATGTTTTTAACTTCAGAGCCGCTTTCGTCTCGAATAACCTGGTTGTTCTCCAACACGAACTTCACGATGTCATTGAAGGAGTTCACGAAGTCTTGAATCTTCGCGGTTGTAGTGGCGGCGTCTTCCGCTATCTTGACCGTGGCGGTTCCAGCAGACGCCAGATTGAGCGTCACGCCCGGAATAACATCAGAAACCGAATTGGTGCTTCGAGAGATCGTTCCGATACCTGAAATCGAGATCGAGGAGTTGGACGCAGCGGACTCCGACACAGCGGACAAGTTCGTCAACCCAGCTCCGAGGGACGTTCTCGCGATAGTTCCTTTTTCAGCACCCTCGTACACCGAGTTGATTACAACCTTGTACGAGGGGCTCGATTCGGTACCGACGTTGACGAGCGAGGCTTCCGCTTTCGAGCTCGCGTTGTTAAAGTCCGACACGAACTGAGAAATGGAATAACTTCCGTTGGTCACAACAACACTCACGGTTTCCTGGTTCGATCCTGTTCCAACCGTAAACGAAATCGTTCGAGCCGCGGAAGATTCAGCTCCTGTCAGGGTGCTTTGAACGGCTGTGGAGGTTGACGAGTAAGTCTGGTCGAAGCTGTAGGTGTGATTCTTCGCCAGCGTATTCACGGTTACGTTGTAACTTCCGTTGGAGGCCGCGTTTGTGGCGGTAGCGCCCACAACAGACTCTTTACTGCTCGATCCGGTCTTGCTGACTCCTCCACCTGACAACGAGGTGAAAGACTGTAGCGTAGTGCGAAGTGCGTCCAGCTTTGTGCCAAAGGATTCAAGGGCGGTGTCTGTTTCCTCGAGCTCGCCAACCTTCTTTTGATTAGGTTGTACGCGAGCGAGTCGAGCAGACGCGACCGTAGAGTCGATGATCGCTTGAGAATCGATTCCCGATGCGAGACCTGCGAAAGATAAACCTGCCATGCCTCTCCTCTAATGAGTCCAGCGCTTAGAGATCACACGTACAGCGAAACTACCGAGTCGGCGCAGAGAGGGAGCTCTCGATCCTTCGATACACTGCCTACAATCCATTGTACGGGAAAAATTTGCCGGCACTCTACCTTAGCGCCGCTTCCGATGACCCTTTTTGCTTACCCGAGCCGGTCTAACCGCCTCTTGTAACGTCCTTGAGAGCCATCGGTGCAAGAATGGATCCATGCTGGGGCAAACCTCTAAGAGCGCCTTCGCTGGAGCTTTTCGATGACGGGTACGAGCTTCTTTGATTACGAGGTCAAGTAGGACTGGATTACAGGTCCACACCCCTTCACACCGGCGGTCGCCCACCGTAACCTCACAAGCGCCAAGGGCACGAGCCCACAGAACCCCTCCTAGCGCGTAAAAGACGTCCGGACCGCCCTCTCCCTTAAAGGCGAGCGTAAGCGTTGACAGGTGAACACCTGGGGCGCTAAACGCCGCTTTTAGCACCACCGCCGTTTGCGCTAACGCCGGAGCTTTTGCCCAGCGAGCCAAACGTTGGGTCGCTGCTTGAGATAGCGAATCCCCAGAGAAGACGGCGAGAAATTCCGACGCCGAAAAGCTATGGCTAAATTCAACCAGCGATTCCTCAAAGGGAGTCACCTCCCCCTGCACTTCGGCCACACCGCGTGAAAATGCGTCCACTAGCGCTGCCTGAACAGGGGAAAGCCCTTCAACACCATCGCGCCAAGGTCCATCTGACACAACAGCAACCTGGCGCACGGGGGCCTCCGTTTTCAATGTCTCACGAGACGCCACTGGACGATCTAGGGCGGCGAGAGCGTGATCGAGAGCTTTGGTCATACTCACGAAACGAGATTCCGTCATGGTTCGCTTCTTAGACAACACCGTGATGTCTAACCCCATAAGCTGATTAAGCGTGAGGGTCTCCTCGAAGGGCGACGAAGCGCAGCTAGGATCCCAAAAATGTTTGAGCGGCAGATTCTCTACCCGAGAGAACTGCGGGTGAATTTTAAGTCGAGCGAGTCGCTCCCGAAGGTCGAGCTCACACTTCACGCTATTAAATCCTGTGACGGTAGAAGAATCTTCGTCCGAATCTTTGATCTCAGGAGCCTCTATTACTTGAGCGGCACCGCCCCCCTCAGAGAGGGCCGTTAACACCGTTGTGAGAACTCTCTCCTGCGCTGAGGTGATGTGGGACAATTGATCAGGGGCCTGAAGAGCCAATAAAACAAGCTCTTCAACGGTACGGTCAGAAAGCTCCCCTAACGCGTTGCGATCGTCGCCAAGAAGAGGTCCTACCTGAAGGGTCTTCAGAAAACCATATCTATCGGAGCGCGAAAAATCTCGAAGCGCGACCACCAATGCGTGATGAGGTTGGTTAGGTGTTGTCATATCTAGAATGCCCTCATTGGGTTCTGTCCTAGCGTAGGATGCCCCCAGTGTATCGCCAGGAGCGATATAGCTCCAAGTACTTACAAACAGACATTCCTCAATCATTTCCCGTAGGCACCCGGCCCATAAGTTGCTATTATTAAAGGGAGCCATGCGGAAATCCCAAACGGCAGGTACATCACAGCCCCCCTCTTCTCCTCCGGTCTCGCTTGAGGGCGAGACATTACCGGCCCCATCTTCCGTTCCCTCCAACTCAACAACTATCGTTGAACACTCAGAACTCACGGTTCCTCGACCGTCCACGCGCAAGAAGAGCGCCACAATCATCGAGGAGATTAATCGAACGCTCCCTCCTGGAATCGAGCTATATCGTTCATACCGGTACCAAATGCCGCTTATGCGAGACACGTTCGACCTAGTCGTCTTAAAGCTCAATCTACCAAGCCAACTAGAGGGCAATCTTACTGATTGGCGACGAACGATCGAAGAGAAGTATCCATCCACCACTATTCTTATCAAGCGCGTCGAAGTCGACCAAAACCTTCAAAACCATCTTCGTAGCAAAATTCGGTCGGATGAACTGATAGGACGTTCCGCGATTCCCACATTACAGTCCATGATCGACGTACTGTGCGGCAATCAGCCACCACCATCAGAACAGCGCTTATCCTATACACCGGCGCGCGAAAATCTACTTGCGGTCCCTTTCATCGCAGTAGATAGGCCGACAACAGTCGACCAAGAAGACCTTGTGTACGGAGAAAAAAAGGCGGACGGCACTCTCATCCTTAGAACCGCGTTTATAGACATCACTGACGAAATCAAACCGGGCAGCGAGTCTGACAAATACGCCCTACGAGTTGGAAGCACCGTTTATGGGCGCTATCGAGCGATAGCGCCTGTCGGAACAGAGCTCTTTGGCGGCGCGGCCTCATTTAAGCTGGGCGAGCCCCGTCCCGCTTGGGTAGTGGAGTGTAAGATTTCGCCCTTTCACGAACGAACCGAATTCTACAAGATTCGACGAGCGATGGTGAAAAATCACGCGAATCTCGATCCCTCACAACCAGTGGACGTCAGGAATAACAAGGAGATCGCGAAAAACCTCTCCGCGCTCGCCGAGATCACGAACATCCTCGAGCACCGCCGCAATAGCCGATCCTCATTTATTCGAATCGACGGAGAAGGCGCCGCCGCGCGAATTGTGTCAGAGACGATGATTCACTCGAAACGGCTGCTCGCAAAGTTCTTGGCTAAATACCCATCCTCTCCCGCTATTTATCGCGTGCATCAAAAGCCTTCCGCGCAAACCATAGCCGACGGCATTTGGGAACTTGGTGAATTAAAAATTCCAGCGCACCCCTCCGACTTCGACTCCCCTCTCTCATTCGCGGGAATCTTAAGAAGCCTTGAGGAGAATACCTCTCCCCGAGCTCGGTCGCTCTCTAACAAGCTGCTCGATATATTCCTTCTTCGAACTCAATATTCATCTAGAAACGTAGGGCATTATGGTCTTCGACTTTCGGAGTACCTTGAAATCAAGCCCAGAGACGCGACCGGGATCGCGAACCAGCACCAACTGAACGCCATATTCACCGGCAAATTTCCACTTTCAGAACAGGAGATAAACCGGAGAGCGACCGCGCTCAACGATCAACGGTGGAGCCGCGACGAACGAATGTACAAACTACGCTTCTTGGAGATGCTCTCGGAAAGATTAGGAGAAGTAGGCGCCACTTTCTTGGCGGAGGTCGCGCGTGTCGGCCAGGGGCCCTCCTACTTTCAAGTCGACTCCTTCTCAAAGTGGGGCTTTGTTCGAGATCGCAAAGCCTCTTTTTTAACGCCAGGTGACCTCGTGGCGTTACGCCTTGAGGGTTTCCACCTGCCGTCTATGCGATTTGAATTTTCGTTAGCGAAATAAATCTTCCGGAACCTTACGCCATAACCTCAGCGTTTACCTGAAACGTCAGAGCGTCATTCTTGCAATCAACTGTTACCGTCCCACCATCTTTTAGCGCGCCGAACAGGATCTCATCAGCGAGCTTGTTCTTAAGCTCTTTCTGAATAAGACGTGCCATCGGTCTCGCGCCAAAAACGGCGTCAAAGCCCTTGGCCGCGAACCACTGTTGCGCTGCATCGGAAACCTCAATACTAACCTTGCGTCCAGCAAGCTGGCCTTCAAGCTCCTTGATGAACTTCCCAACGACTTGCACTATCACAGACAGTGGCAGCGGGCTGAAGAATACTGTCTCGTCCAACCGATTACGGAACTCCGGTTTGAAGAGCGTCTTCACCGCGGTATCTCGGAAGGTGTTTTGCTGACCGCTTCCGAAGCCAAGAGAAGCCGCCTTCTCACTACCCGCGTTGGTCGTGAAGATTACCACCACATTCCTAAAGTCAGCCTTGCGTCCCTGCGAGTCCGTAAGGGCCGCGTTGTCCATTATCTGAAGGAAGATGTTGAAAATATCCGGATGAGCCTTCTCAATCTCATCGAAGAGAATAACGCTGTGCGGATTCTTCTTCACGACATCAATGAGGAGCCCTCCCTCCTCGTATCCAACGTACCCCGGAGGCGCGCCAGTAAAACGGGCGACTAGATGCTTATCGTTAAATTCACTCATGTCGAAGCGATGGAAGTGAACGCCCATTTCCTTCGCCAAGGCTTTAGCTAATTCGGTCTTTCCGACTCCAGTCGGACCCGCGAAGAGGAAGCTACCGATCGGCTTTGCCTCACTTTGGAGGCTCGCTCTACTACGTTTAATAGCTCGACTCACAGCCTCAACAGCGGCATCCTGGCCAAAGACAACTTTCTTTAAGTTCTTTTCGAGGTTCTTCAGTAGCTTCTCATCGGAGGTCGACACGCTGGTAATCGGAACTCGAGCGATTGAAGCGACAACCTTCTCGATCTGATCCTCGGTGATTACCTTCTTTCTCTTTCCTCGAGTAAGGAGAGCGTTCGCCGCGCCAGCTTCGTCAAGCACGTCTATCGCTTTATCAGGCAGGAATCGATCATTAATATACTTCGCTGAAAGCTCCGCCGCGGACTTAAGCGCCTCCGGAGAGAAGGTCGTTTGATGGAAGGATTCGAATTTAGGTCGAAGCCCCTCAAGGATTTGCACGGTTTCATCAACCGAGGGCTCTGGAAGATCAATGGTGGAAAACCGTCGACTTAATGCCGTATCCTTCTCAATACTCTTCTTGTAATCGCCATGGGTCGTACTTCCCATACAACGAATATCTCCCGACGCTAGCGCGGGCTTAAGAAGATTCGCCGCGTCGAGCGATCCGTTTCCTGTCGCTCCCGCCCCGACAATCGTATGAAGCTCGTCGATGAAGATGATCGCTTTGGGATGACGCTTGAGCTCATCCATAACCCGACGAATTCGATCTTCAAACTCTCCTCGAAACTTCGTACCAGCGACGAGGCTTCCCATGTTCAGAAGGAAGATATCGGCGCCCTTTAATTGTTCAGGAACATCATCGGCCGCTATTCGAGCGGCGATGGCGTGCGCCATCGCGGTCTTTCCTACTCCCGGCTCCCCCAGAAAGAGTGGGTTGTTTTTCTGACGACGACAGAGAACTTTTATAGTGCGACTAATCTCTTCCTCTCGCCCAATCACCGGATCAAGCTTCCCAAGGCGAGCCATCTGAGTGAGATTTTCGGCGAACTGCTCAAGGGCCGTTCGGCCAGAGCGCCCCGCTACCGCCTCATCCTCCCCGTCTTCATACCGCTCAGAGGATACCTCCTCCTCTTCCACCACTCCCTTCGAAATTCCGTGCGCGATGTAGCTCAGAACATCTACCCGTCCGATTCCTTGCTTAGCCAGATAGAATACCGCGTGAGAATCCTCCTCTGAAAAGAGAGCTACAAGCACCTCGGTTGGGGTAATTACGTCCTTTTGGGCAGAACGGACATGCATGATAGCCCGTTGAAGCACCCGTTGAACCGCGGGGGTTTGCGCCGGCTCTGAAGCTGGAACCTTCGTGTTTTTTAGCGGAATAACTTCCACATGCTTATCGAAGAAGAGCTCTAGGTCTTTGCGCAGCAAGGACAGATCGGCACCAACGTGGTTAAGAATGTCCATAACCTGTTCGTCAAATGAGAGGGCGTACAGGAGATGCTCCAGACAGAAAAA
>CANLCB010000060.1 GCA_947488865.1 Deltaproteobacteria bacterium
AAAAGCTTTGGATTTCGATCCTTCCCCGCACACACCATGCGGCCAAGGATCGAAATGCCTCGCTTTTTGAAAAAACCTTCAATTGCGTAGAACTACCCGTATGTGTTCCGGGAAGCATCGACCATGCCTCGGGTCGCTCGCTTCCGGATGTTATGCTTTCACGGTAACGCAATCGCTTTTTCTATTGCAAATACAATAGGCTGCGCGGACTTTCCTTCTGAATCCATTGCTCGCTTCTGTCCTGAAGAGGTGCCAGCCCTTCGAGATCAATATTGCAGCCTTTAGGTAATCGAGTTTTTGGGGATGTGAATGTAAGAGAAAAAGGGCGGCAGTTCTACGCGGATTAAAATCCTTTGTGAAAAGCCGCAAGGTCAATCCAAGACGTCCGAATGGGGATGGCGTTCAGCTTACTCCAGCTCAAGAGCAGCGGGGGTAAGAGTCATCGACTTCCCTCTTCGCGCACAATCAGATATCTCCTGTCATTTGGAAGCGAGAGCTCATCATTGCCCTTGCGTAGAGGTTCCAACAACTCCGGTTGTCGTCGTATCAACTCCTCAGTGAGGGGCCATACGCAAATAGTCCGGGGGAGTCTCGGGCGAATCCCAGAGTGGCGGGGACTTTCGGCACCGCCCTCCACATCGATCGCCACCACAACCACATCGAGGTGGCGCGAACAAATTGACATCACCCTCAACCCCAACAATCAGAATCCCCACGCCGCCCCACCCCGCTTGGGCCTCCTACCGTCCTTATAGGAGGTGGATACAGGGGCAGACACGGAGACTTTGGCCCCCTCACGGTAGGCGACAGAACGGGGATTTACCGAAGGATGGAAAGTAAAGTACGGGTGCCCAAATCCCAAACACTTGACAGTGGATGGAACGAATTGAACACCACAAACAACGCCACAGCGAAAGCAACCTTTACAAGCAAATAGCGGCACACCCGCCACGCCAGTAAAAGGACCACAGCGAGGATTAAAATCGTAGCCATTGGAGTGTCCTTTCGGATTTCCTCTAGATCGTCCTCCAAGCCAAGCGACACCACTTGAAAAGCTTTGGATTTCGATCCTTCCCCGCACACACCATGCGGCCAAGGATCGAAATGCCACGCTTTTGGTAAAAACCTTTATGAGCGTAGAACTACCCGTATGAGATCCAGAAACGATCGACCATGAACAGGTCGCTCGCTCCCAGATGGTATACACACCAGGTTAGCTGAACTGATTTTTCGAAGGCAAACACTAAGAACGAAGCTGCGATCTGATCTGAATCGGCTCCGTCTTCCTATCGTGAATGAGGCCTAACAGGACAGGCAAGCGACGCGTTCACTCAACGCGCCGCACAATACGCCCTGGTTACAGAGGAGCTCCGAAGGAGAACATAGTCTGCATCCCCTTCTCTCCTTCCTGCTTATCGATCGGATAGCCGAACTCGACTCGAATAGGTCCCATCGGCGAGGCCCAACGAATACCGTACCCCCACGCCCGACGAAGCTGATCGAATTTGATCGCTTGCCCGTCATCATACGCTTGACCGAAATCGTAGAAGGTTACGCCTTTAAAGCCTGCGGAATTGATCAGTGGGAAGATAAGCTCGAGGTTGTTTACGAGCTGCTTGCTACCTCCGTACACCTTTCCGTTAAGATCGGTAGGCCCGAGGCTTCTGTTCTCGTAACCTCGAACCGAGTTGATACCTCCCGGAAAGTACCGTCTAAAGAGAGGGAACGGCTCATCACTAAAGCTCTCTCCCCATCCGAATTGGGTGCGATCAGAAATAACAATATCGCCGTACGTGGACTCCAGGAGAGGCTTGAACCAAGAATTTCGTACCTCGAAGAGATAGAAGTCTTGATCTCCGCCAAGGCCAGCGATCTCTGTTGAGAACGTCTGCTTCGATCCCTTGGTTGGGTTCATCGGATTGTTGATTGTGTTGCGAATGATCGTAGGAGTCACCGAGGACGATGTTGAACGGCCCTTTGAGTCTTTAACAAGCTGAGCCGCGTCATCGTCGACGTTTTCAATGTTCACGTCCTGCAATTCGTACTTCATGCTGAGATTGATATCTTGAGCGAATTCGCCCAACAGCCGCTCACCAGGATAGCCGATAGACGCGCCGCCTCCGGTAAGTTGACGATCAAAGTCATTGAACCGTCGGAAGGTTCTCATGAGATCAACACCTCCCGAAAAGTACGAATCATTGAGTCGAGGGTCATCAATGGACAGAATTTGATTACTAACCTGAGAACCTACATCCACATTCAGGTTAACGCTTCGACCTGTTCCGAAGATATTATTCTCCGTAATCTTGGTATTAAAAATAGCGCCGTTATTCGTGGAATATCCCGCACCAGCACTGAAGCTCCCGGTTGTCGCCTCCTTCACGTGCACGTCGAGGTCAACCACCGAGGGATCTCCTGTCGGTTGATTCGTAATGCTCACTTCATCGAAATATCCCAAACGCTGCAAGAGCGTCTGACTTCGTTTAATCTTACTCCCCGAGTAGAGCTGCTGCTCCTCAACCTTCAAGGTTCTACGAATAACATTGTCGTAGGTCTTCTCGTTTCCGGAGACGTTGATCTTATTAATGCGGACCGTATTTCCCTTAGTGCTCGCGAAATCAAGATCGACTATTTTTGTCTGCTTGTTTAGGCTCGTGTTGGGAACCACGTTGGCGTAGGCGTATCCGTCGTCAGAGAATTTGTCCGTGATCGTGAAGATGTCATTACGAACATCAGTAGCGCTGAACGTATCACCCGACTCGCTCTTGATGTCTTCAAGGGTGAATTCCGGGGAGTTCCGCGCGAGGTCCCCAGAAGCGGTTATCTTTCCTATTTTGTACTGATCTCCCTCGGTAACATCGAACGAGACGTAAAGCCCGTCCTCCCGCTTATCAATACTCGCCTCGCCGACCGTCCCCTCAAGAAATCCATGATCAAGAAGGTACTGGCGAATCGCCTGCTTGTCGGCCTCAGTCATCTCTTGATTAACCCGACCTGTTCCGAACAACCAGGAGTTCCACCATTTATACGGACGAATCACGAGCTTTGAGAGCATGTCGTCTTCGTCAGCCTCTTTGACGCCCTGAACGACGACATCTCGAACACGATATTTTTTCCCTTCTTTAGCTTGGAAGGTGATATCGACCTCGTTCTCGCCAACTGCACTCGTTGTGTAATCCATCGAGGCGTCATAAAAGCCCTGAGCCTGATAGTACAAGATGGCTTTGCGAATCATCGACTGAATCTTGCTCTTATCAACGAACCGCCGCGAGTCGAATTTAAGGATCTCGGCCAGATCGCTTTCACTCACCTCGTCGTTTCCTTTGATAAAGATCTTTCGGACTACCGGCTTCTCTACAACCTCATATTTGAGCAGGCGAGCCCCCGACGGACCAGTCACCACACTTACAGTCACCTGATCAAAGAAGCCTGAATTGTAGAGGGTTTTAATATCGTCAGAAATCTGCGCCTCGCTCACATTACCGGAGGTGGCGCGGAGCTGAGTCTTTACAGCGTTCGCGTCGATTCGGCGATTACCAACCACCTCTACTCCTGAGACGTGATAACTCAAATTGGCTTGAGCTAGACCCTCAGCGGAACTCCACAACAGGCCCGCGACGCACACGGAGGAGATGATTAGACAACGAACACCACCAAACTTCTTTCGCATGATACCGCTCTCCCTACCCTACCGTCGCTTGACCGTTTTGCCGCGACATCAACGCGCCACCCGGCAACATCTCAACCACCACATCCATACTACGCGCGAGTTCGTGATTGTGAGTCACAATAATCAACGTGCTCTGATACTCTCGGTTAATATCAAGCAACAGTTGTTGCACCTCAGAAGCGGTTACAATGTCCAGATTACCCGTTGGCTCATCCGCTAATATCACTTTGGGACGAGCTACAAGCGCTCGCGCGATCGCGACTCGCTGCTGCTCTCCACCCGAAAGCTGAGAAGGGAGATGGCTCATTCTATGGGACAGCCCAACTTTGGTGAGCAGCTCCTCAGCCCTGCTAGCCGCCTCTGATTCTGAGGCTCCGTGCATGATGAGCGGCAACGCCACATTCTCGCGAGCGGAGAACTCCGGCAGGAGGTGGTGAAACTGAAAGATAAATCCTACGTTTTGACCGCGAAAGGCGGCTCTCGCGTCGGAACTTAACGCGCTAACGACTACATCGCCGTACTTCACCGTTCCGCTAGATGGGGCGTCGAGGCCACCAAGGAGATGCATCAAGGTGGACTTTCCCGTACCCGACCGTCCGATAATCGCTACAGATCCTCTCTCTGGAAATTCAAAGGTTAGGTTATTGATAACCGTGAGTTCGCGGTCCGCGTCTTGATATCGCTTCGTGAGATTCTCAATGTGAATGCGCATCGACCCCTCTAATCATACCTGAGAACATCACTAGGCTCGAGGCTGGCGGCACGTCGAGCTGGATAGACGGTGGCGAAGAAACAGATCAGGAAGGCCGCGACGCCCACCATAGCGAAGTTCGCTGGGTCAATCGTCACCGGCAACGTGGACATCTGGAATATCTTTTCATCGATCGGGAATCCAAACTTCTTCAGTCCCCAACAGCCAACGAAGCCCAGAAACAACCCCAAGAGCGTCCCAATGCCACCGATAACCGCGCCTTGGATGCGAAAGATACGTCCGATACTTGGCGTTGAGGCGCCGAGGGTTTTCATTACCGCGATGTCTTTTCTCTTCTCGAGCACGATCATGATCAGCGTCGTGACGATGGAGAAGCTCGCCATCACAATAATAAGGAGAAGGACGATGAAGTATACTCGCTTCTCAAGCTGAATCGCGTCCCAAAGAGCCTTGTTCGTTTGTGTCCAATCACGAGCGGAAAGTCCAGACGGCCCTCCATCGACGGTATCTACAATTACCTGAGCGATATCTGGCGCTTTATTGATGTCGTTTACCCGCACTTCAAGACCGGTCACGCCGCCCTGCATATCGAAGAACTTCTGAGCCTCGGGAAGGCTAATGTAGGCCACACCACTCTCATACTCCCCTAAACCAGAGCTGTACGAGCCAACAACAACGAAGCGACGAAAGGAGGGAACCAGTCCGAACGGCGTGGAGGTCACTTGAGGAGATAGGACTGAAACGGGCATGCCTGCGAAAAGCCCGAGGCTTGTCGCTAGAGATCGACCCACCAGAATTCCGGGCAGTTGGGCCTCACTCTCCTCGCCCGACGCGAGGGAGACCGTAATGGCTGAGGGACGGAACAAAGGATCCAAAGTTCTTCCCGGAGGGATGTATCGAGAAACCTGCTCAGCTGTCGCGCTCCCCTCTTGGATACCTCTCAGTAGTAGTCCAGAGGCTCGGGTCTCGGAGCGGATGAGCACCTGGTGATAGGTAAAAGGAGAGACCGAAGCGACGCCGTCAATTTTCTTAATCTGACTAGCCACCTCTTCCCAGCCGAGGATCGCGCCACCACCGCCGCCACTTACAACTATGTGAGAATCAGTTCCAACTATCTTCTCTCGAAGCTCACTCTCAAAACCGGTCATCACCGCCATGACGATGTTCAACACCATCACGCCGATTGCGACGCCAACTATTGAAATGACTGTAATAATGGAGATGAAAGCCTCGGATCTCTTACTCCAGAGGTATCGAAGCGCGATTTTTCGTGAAAAGGCCCATGAGGACATCGGAGGGAGGATAGCTACCCGACCTGCTTACGTCAATGAATTCAGAACGATATAATAAAATGAGAACATGCCCCCGCGAACCTCAACACCGGTCCTAAATATCGGCGCGACTCGAGCTATCCGTGCCGATAAACCGCATCTCGATACCAAACAAAGCATCCTAATATTTTTACCGCCCCACCGCCTTAAATTCACTTGCCCCTAAGTTATCGGCGAGAGATATTCAGACCGAAGTTTCGGTGCGAAATTCGTGTCGGAACCTCAAGGTTTGCGGGTCGACCTACTCGAGGACAGCCCGGTGGTGCGTGGTGGTTATAAACCGCGGTTTGAAAGAATGCTCCGGCTTCTTACTATATTCTTAGCCTTACTAGTCGGAATCACAGCCGCATGGGCAGAACCAACCCTCCCCAAGGCTCCAGAAAAGCGTTACATCCGGAAGATCACAATCAAAGTGGGGGAAATCTTCGAAGACGCCTCTGGTTCGGGGTATAACTTCGTCAACAGCATGAAGGCCTCGACGTCTGAAAGCGTCATTCGAACCGAGCTTTTATTCCGCGAAGGCGACACCTTCGATCCGTACCTCATCAAGCAAACGGCCCGTAACCTCCGCCTTCAAAAGTTCCTGCGAGCTATTAAAATAACTCCTACATTCGATGGCAACGCGGTCGACGTGGTAGTCGAGGCTCGAGATAGCTGGACGCTTATCCCATATGTTAGCTACTCCTCCGGTACCGGCCAAAAGAACCGCGGCATTGGCCTCTCCGAGGGAAACCTCATGGGAGGGGCTACCAAGCTTGAGACCAAGTACGAACAGAATGCCACTCGCAACAGCTTCGGAGTTGGAGTTCAGGACCCGCAGTTCCTCGGAACCCGCCACAACTTCTTAGCCGCTGCCGCGAACCGCTCAGATGGCGAACTTGCTCGCATGGCCGTAGGGCTTCCCTTCCGAAGCTTGATGCAGAGAAGCTCTTGGTCGATGGATGTAAGCCAAGCCGACACGATCGGTCGACTTTGGGACGCGGGCGAAGAGACGTACATCTTCCGCCAGCACCTTAACAACGCCACCGCGCTCTATACGTTCGCTGGACCAAGCGCGGCACCAGCCCCAAAGGACGATCCCTACACCGGCATTTACAAAGGTCAGTGGATCCTGTCTCAACGTTACTCAGTAGGATACAGCTATCAGGACGCGACATTCCTTCAAGCCGACGAGCAAGATTATCAAGACCTCGACCTCGATCCCTCTACCGTAAGCAACAACCCAAGCGAGCTTGCCAACGATCGACGATACAGCGGCCCCCTCTTTCAATACCAAACCATTCATCCAGAATTTGTCTCAATGAACTACATCGATCGTTTTGATCGCGTAGAGGACTACAACCTTGGCGATGAATCGCTCGCGAATATGCAGATAGCGCCCCGCTCTCTCGGCTCTCGCGACAACGCCGCCATATTTACCGCCAATAGAAGTAAGGGTTGGAAGTTCTCTGACACCTCGTTCCTTCGAGGAGAGGTCGGTGGTGCGTCTCGGTACAACTACGATGGAGACAATTTTGAAAACAGCCTCGTTCGAACTGAGATCAAAGCTTACTCCGTGCTCGGAGACCTCTTTGTTGGAGAGCGCTTCCTCGGTCGACACACCTTCGCCAGCCAGTTCTTTATCGACTTGGGAGAGAACCTCGACAAGGATAGACAGCTCCTTCTGGGCGCCGACAACGCGTTACGAGGGTACGAGATAAACACTTTCGCTGGTGACAAACGGATGGCGTTGAACCTTGAGGAGAGAACTCATCTCGCGGATGACATCTTTCAGCTCGTGAGTCTCGGAACGGCTGTGTTTATCGACGCGGGAGGAACAACTAACGATGCTCTAGGCTCGATCCTTACAGACGACCTCTACGGGGATGTGGGCGCCGGGCTTCGTCTCTGCTTCCCTCGCGCCTCTGGAGGAGGAATCGTTCGTATCGATGTCGCCTTTCCAATGCGTGACGGCCCCGACGGAAGCAACGCATGGTCTCCACGAGTGGTATTTGCCGCCGGCCAACT
>CANLCB010000061.1 GCA_947488865.1 Deltaproteobacteria bacterium
CCTTCATTTCGAACCCGCAACATTCGTACCTGCGGCCGGCGGGGCCGCCGGCCCTCCAGGATTCCATGCGACAAACTTGAAGGGACGAGGATTCCGCGTGATTGCATTGGAGGGCCGGCGGCCCTCCAGGATTCCATGCGACAAACTTGAAGGGACGAGGATTCCGCGTGATTGTATTGGAGGGCCGGCGGCCTCGCCGGCCGCGGGTACAAATGCTACCGGTTCTTCATTGCCAATAAAAAAGGCGGTCATCCCGCCAGGGATAACCGCCTTTTTGCGAAGCGATCGAACAATTACTTGCCGACAACTTCCTGCATCTTCGCGCCGATCTCGTGCGGAGAGCGAACGGTGTGGATGCCTGCTGCCTGAAGCGCCTTAAACTTCGCCTCTGCTGTATCATCAGCGCCGCCGATGATCGCTCCAGCGTGTCCCATTCGTCGACCTGGAGGAGCTGTAGCTCCCGCGATAAACGATACGACTGGCTTCTTCATGTTCTCTTTAACCCATTGAGCGGCTTGAACCTCAGCGTTTCCGCCGATCTCTCCGATCATCACAACCGCATCGGTGTCAGAATCCTCGTTAAAGAGCGTCAAGCAGTCGATGAAGTTTGTCCCGTTCAGTGGGTCTCCACCGATACCGATACAGGTTGATTGCCCCATACCGAGGTGTGAGAGCTGGAATACCGCCTCATACGTGAGCGTTCCCGAACGAGAAACCACTCCGATTCGCCCTGGCTTGTGGATGAAGCCGGGCATGATTCCGATCTTCGCTTGACCAGGTGTGATGATTCCTGGGCAGTTTGGTCCAATCAAACGGGTACGCTTACCCTGCATATAGGTCGAAACCTTGAGCATATCCAAAACTGGAATCCCCTCGGTGATGCAGATTACGAGATCGAGGTCAGCGTCAACCGCCTCCATGATCGCGTCAGCAGCGAACGGAGGTGGCACGTAAATGATCGACACATTCGCGCCAGCCTGCTTCTTCGCCTCATGAACGGTGTCGTACAGAGGAATTCCCTCGAAGTCCTGACCACCCTTACCTGGAGTTACTCCAGCAACCATTTGAGTTCCATACTCACGGCACGCTCTGGTGTGGAACGCTCCGGTCTTACCGGTGATACCTTGAGTTACTACACGTGTATTTTTATCTACGAGAACGCTCATCGTCTCTCCTTCCTTACTTCGCTAAAGCAACGATCTTCTTCGCTGCGTCGTCCATGGTGTCTGCCGGGGTGATCGCGAGACCGGAGTCAGCGAGCATCTTACGACCGAGATCGACGTTCGTACCTTGAAGTCGAACGACGAGCGGAACCTTCAAACCAACTTCCTTAGCGGCTTCGATGATACCAGTCGCGATCACATCGCACTTCATGATTCCGCCGAAGATGTTCACCAAGATTCCTTTCACTTTTGAATCTGAGAGGAGAATTCGGAACGCCTCAGTCACGTTCTCTTTGGTAGCTCCACCACCTACATCGAGGAAGTTCGCTGGCTCACCGCCGAACGCCTTGATGATGTCCATGGTCGCCATAGCGAGACCGGCGCCGTTTACAAGGCACCCAATGTTTCCATCGAGTCCAACGTAGTTGAGTCCGTACTTCTGAGCGCGAAGATCACGAGGATCCTGCTCATCGTAGTCCATCATGTCGTGGATAGCTTTCTGTCGGAATCCTGCGTTGTCCTCAAGCGACACCTTAGCGTCGAGAAGGATGAACGTGTTCTCTTTCGTGAGCACGAGAGGGTTAATCTCAAGCATCGCCAAATCAGAAGCCATGAACGCTTTGTAGAGCCCCTTCACAACTTCAGCGAAGCCCTTACGAGCCTCAACTGGGATACCAAGGTCAATCGCGAGCTTCGCGGCCTGGAAGCCTTGAAGTCCCACCTTTGCGTCAATTCGCACGGTGAGGATCTTCTCAGGAGTCTTGTGAGCGACCTCTTCGATCTCCATTCCGCCTTCAGTTGACGCGATGATCGATACGCAACGATTCGCGCGATCAACGAGGATCGAGAGATAGTACTCCTTCGCGATGTTGCATCCGGCTTCTACATACACCTTTCGAACGAGCTTTCCTTCAGCGCCCGTTTGTGGAGTGACAAGCTTCATGCCGATGATCTGCTCAGCGTGCGCGCGAGCCTCAGCGGAGCTCTTCGCGAGCTTCACACCGCCAGCCTTACCGCGTCCACCAGCGTGAACCTGTGCCTTTACAACACAGATTCCACCACCGAGGAGATCCGCGGCCGATTCCGCCTCACCTGGCGTGTAACAGAGGTATCCGTTCAAAACGGGGAGCCCAAACTGTTTGAGCACCTGCTTTGCTTGATATTCGTGGAGATTCATACGTTCTTCCTACTACGTTAGACGAAATTCGTTACATTAGAGAATAGCGAGGAGCTCGCGCACGCGACCTGCTGACTCGTTGAGCGCCTTCTTCTCGCTCTCGTTCAACTCGATCTCCACGACCTTCTCGACTCCACCCTTACCGATAATGACAGGAACACCGAGGTAGAGATCCTTCAATCCGTACTCACCCTTCAACGACGCGGCGGCCGCGATTACTCGGCGCTGATCGAAGAGGTACGACTCTACCATCTGAATGGCGGAAGCGGCTGGTGAATAGAAAGCGGAACCTGTCTTAAGAAGCGCGACGACCTCGCCACCCGCTCCACGAACTCGCTTCTCGATCGCGTCGAGGCGGTCAGCTTTGATGAGGTTTCCAACAGGGATTCCGTTACACGTCGTGTATGAACGAACTGGAACCATGTCGTCTCCGTGTCCGCCAAGTACGAAAGCAGAAACAGACGAAACCGAAACGTTGAGCTCCTCAGCGAGGAACGCTTGGTAACGCGCGGTGTCGAGAACTCCAGCCATTCCCACCACGTGAGATGTTGGAAATCCGGTCTCCTTCTGCATAAGGTACACCATCGCGTCGAGCGGGTTGGTGATTGTGATAACGAACGCTCCTGGAGCGTGTTCCTTAATACCAGCGGCGACCTTGCGAATGATGTCAGCGTTGGTCTTCACGAGATCATCGCGACTCATGCCAGGCTTACGCGGAAGTCCTGAGGTCACGATGCACACATCAGCGCCCGCGATGTCGGCGATGTTGTTCGTTCCGGTTATCTTGAAATCAAGTCCAAATACTGGAGCGAGGTGGGAGAGATCGAGCGCCTTACCTTGAGGCATCCCGTCCACAACGTCGAAGAGAACCACGTCGCCAAGGTTTCGCTGTCCACAAAGGAGCGCCAAAGTTCCACCGATCTGCCCGGCACCGATAAGCGCGATCTTTCGTCGTCGAATTGAATTACTTCCCATTACTTTCTCCTTGTAAACCGCCAACCCCTGGGGAGGCCGACTGAACCTCTATTTTCTGAGTTTTGTCGGGCATAGTTTGCGCCGGCTTGGCTTGATCTACAAGCCCCTCAGCAACCCCTAATTGGCGTAATAATTGATTTATATCGGTTTTCGACAGCTCCAAAGCCCCCCCCTGCTGTCCCTGATTCATCGCCACAAATCGGGGGTTCGCTTGAGCTAATTGTTTCGCGACCTCTAGCCGTAAAATTGCCTGGCCGCCTTTACCCGACAAAGCGGCTATCTGCTTGGTAAGTCCAGCTATTTCGGCAGTTCCTTCAGCTAAAATGGCTTTCGCCTCGTTAGAACGAGCCGTGTAATACCCATCGCCCTGAACGACGGACTGCTCTTTGAACCCCTTAGCCTCAGAGATCCGAGCGTTGTAAAGACTCTCAGCCTCAGAATACTCCTTCTGCTTTTTCGCCTTCACGGTCTCGATTCGAGAGCGCTCGCCCTCGATGTCCTGCTCCTTCTCTTGAATCTCGCGGAGACGATCCTGGTAACGGGTATCCTCCTCGTCACCTGGGAGCGGTCGGACAAAACGGTACTGTTTTAAGTTAATGGCCTCGACCTCGATGCCAAGCGGCCCCAGGTGTGACTGTGCGCTACGCAGGGTCTCATCAACCGTTTCGTTTCGCTTCTTGTCATCTCGATACTCCGAAGTGCGAAGCTTGTTCATATTGGTTCGAATCTCAGATCGAACAACGGCGATGACGAGCTGCCGAACCTCTTGTTGATTTCGAGCGACGTTCTGCACGAGCTTCACCAAGCTCTCTGGGTCTGGCTTGATGCGATACCGAACGGTGAGTTTCAGAGCCGCCTCATTTCCATCTCGAGCGCGGGTGTACACATCCTCGTCCTGAACGAGCTGGCTTGAACCACCACCGTCACCCATCCCCTTACCCCAACTGAGATACTGAGGCGACGTGTCAAAGCGGTAGATCGTCTCCCACGGCAAAACCACAACCGTCTGAAGAGGAAGCGCAACGCTATTCGCGCTACCGACACCACCGCCAACAACCGGCGGCAACGTCCTGAAGCGCACGCCGTATTCGGTTGTGCCCATGTGCTGAAACCCCGTATCACATCCTGATACGACGACTGCCGAAGCGAGAAGAAACGATGAGAAGAGAGCTCGCATGTTCATTATTTAGCCTCCGCGTTATCCGCTGGGGTGATTTTCGCGGAGCCCGCGAGCTTCTTCACCCACGCGTCAAAATCATACGGGTCGAGATTAGTGAGAATGCCTCCCTTGAGAGACTTTAAGAGCTGGGCGAGTTGCAACGCCACATACACATCCGCGCCGACTTTAGAGAGTACATCGCCACGCATCTTGTCGACTGACGCTCGAGCCTCGGCGACGAGGAGATCTCCCTGCGCGTACTTTTCTCTTCGATAAAGATCTCCCTCAGATCGGATAGTCTCTGCCGTACTCATACCTTGTCGCTCAAGGTTACGAATCGCAACATCTCCTTCAGCGTCAACTTTGTTGACATCACGCTGAGCCTCGGCAAACTCGCCGGCTACCTTATTGTACGCGGACTCAAGTTCTTGAAGATTCTTTTTGAAGATCGCCTGATCGATCTCTTCACGATACCGGTACCGTCGAAGAAGGAGGCTCTGAACTTGAACTCCAAGCGGTGCCAAGGTCTTTCGAAGTTCTTCTTCAGCGATATGAACCCGCGCCTCGCGCGCTTGCGGGTCGTAGAACTCAACCGTTGAGAGCGCGCTCAAAGAGCGCTTCAACTCATTTTCCGCCACCTGCGAGAGATACTTCTGCCACTGAACGTCTGTCGCCCCAACGTGTTGAATAAGATCCGCTGGACCGCCATGTGAGAGACCATCCTGGCGACCCACACTTGGATAGAATCGGTAGAGCACCGCCGCGTCGACATCGACAGTTGTTCCATCGACCGTTGGAATATCAAGAGAGCCGAATGTACCACGGGCGCCATCTTCACCACTTGAGAAATCAATGATCCGAAGCGTCTGAGGAACTTGATAGATCGTAGAGTATCCTGGGAACGCCCACTGCAATCCTGGTTCAAGCGACGCAGTCCTTAAGCCTTGTCCCGGACCGAACGCGATCTTACGAACGCCCACAGCGCCAACAGGAACGATGGTACCAAAGACAAACGCGACGCCCCCAAGCGCTCCAACAACCAAGAGGAGCAAAAATATGATCGAGGGGAGAAATCTTCCGGCTTCCGCACGAGTCGCGGAGCAAGAACACGAGGTATCGAGATGTTGATGAGCTACCATAGTGAGAGTCTTACCTTAGAGCGCTAAACACTGGCGCTAGCCAAGCGCAGTCCCGCGCCTACTGAAGTATCACGGCATGCTACCGGCCGCAATTTAGGAAATTGATTTTACTGATTATTTTACGCAATACACCGCGACCGCTCACCTACGGAGCGTGGCACCCAAAGCATCCGCAATACCCGCTGGCGAGCCGTTCCCCACCCCTATATAGTTATCGTAGGGGCTATTTTTTGAAGACCTTCGCTCCCCCTCATCCCAATTACAACAGAAACGTCCCTGCCCGTAAGCCTCGGAGAGGCGCTCGACAAACTCTCAATCCTGGAGATTAAAATTGAGAGGATATCCGAGCCGTCGCGCGTTTCTGACGTACGGCGCGAATACGAGGTGCTCCTAGAGTCATTGAAGGACCGGGTAGCCTCATATCCCTACCACTACCGAATCCTAAAAGAGATCAATTACGCCATCTGGGACCTTCAAGATAGATTCCACGGCAAGAACCCAAACACCGAAGAGGGGACGAAGCTGTGTAGCGATATCCTTCTTGAGAACGACCGGCGCTTTCGCGTTAAGTCAAAAATTAACACGCTTGCGAACTCCTCACTTTCAGAGCGAAAAGGATACGCCACTAAAAGGGCCTTCGTGTGCCACCATCTTGGAATGGGGGGCATGATCTGGATGAATGGCGCCGTCCGATACCTGGCCACGGCGTACGACGAAGTTCTCGTAGTGTGCAAAGAGGTGAATCGACACAACACCAAAGCCATGTATGCCGATGATCCGTCGATAACGTTCCACGTCATCAAAGAAGACCTGGACCTCGACCCCTGGCACGAGCGATTACAGACATTCAAAAGCCAAGGTTACGAGATATTTACCTGCGGGCACTTCGCCTCACGAGATGACCGATCTGTCAAAGACGTTCCGAACTCCTTCTACGACGATCTCAACCTCAAGCGAGAGATCCGAACCAACTACTTTTACGTCGCGCCCTCAGACGCGGCGACAACGCTCGCGCAGACATTAAAAACTTTGCCATACATCGTCGTACACGAAGAGGCCTCCCACAAAACACTCCCCATCGCGGCGTCACTTCGCGCGGCCGGAGAGAAACGACTCATTCTCGATATCAACAAGAACCACTACGAACACGCCCATCCGTGGCACCACATCGCGCAGCACGTCGTGAATAAACCGCTCTTGGACTACTCGGTACTTCTGATGGGAGCGCAGGAGCTTCACCTTATCGAGTCCTCGCTGTATTGCCTGGCGAGCCACCTCGATCTTTCACAGGTGTCTCGAAAGGTTTGCTATGAGCCGTGGGGCGGCAACGCGGAACGGCTTGGGGTGTTCCAAACGGGAACAGTGCTTGGATAGCAACGAGCCTGCATCATTGACGATATCGTCAATTGGGTTGCAATTGACGACAACTCCCCCTTATTACTGAAGAGCGATACCATCGACCACCTCGCTCCGATTTTACATAAGACCCTGAAAAAAAACCTATTGTTGCCACACTATCGAATCGCTAAAACGGGTTAGGCATCCTAGTGACTAATCATTTTTGGAGACCCTTATGAAAATACGGACCAGCACAAAGCTAGCGATCGGCTGCTTGGCTCTACTCTCAAGCACCGCCTCGTTTGCG
>CANLCB010000062.1 GCA_947488865.1 Deltaproteobacteria bacterium
TCAAAAGCTAAGCAACGCGTTCGCGCATTTCTAAAAGCGGAGGAACACGCCCGCTCATTAGCTCTTGGAATGGATCTTCTGTCGAAGGATCTTCGTAAGGTGAAGATGAGTCTCAAGAAGCTTGAGAAGGACGGAACTCTTGGTAAGGTTGCTGAAGACTTGGGGCTAAAGACCGTTGGAGATCTATTCGCTGGGATTGGATACGGACGGCTCAGCTCCGCGAAGATCATCGCCAAGCTCCTCCCTGAGGATTCTAGTGTTGCCGCGAAGCTAGAAACACAGCCGTCTCCGCTTCAACGTATTTTTCAGCGTGCCGCGGCAGTAAGTCGTGATCGAGTCGGAGTGAAAGTATCTGGCTTAGATGATATCCTGGTGCGATTCGCCAAGTGCTGTGAGCCTCTTCCTGGCGATCGAATCGTCGGTTTCATCACTCGTGGTCGTGGCGTAACGGTTCACAACGCTGAATGTTCTCATGTGCTAGGCAGCGACGTTCTTCGACAGATCGATGTGGATTGGGATGATGGTGTTCGAGCTCCTCGACGAGTGAGGATAACGGTACATTCTCAGGATCAGCTGGGCCTTCTCGCTCACGTGACGCAAGCCATCACAAGTGTTGGCGTGAACATTACAAGCGCTCAGATCAAGACAGAGCGGGGCAAGGCGGTTATTAGCTTCGAGCTTACGATTACTGACGCGCAGCAGTTGAATCGAATTAAGCGGGCGATCGAGATGGTTCCAGGCGTTATCAAAGTGGAGCGAGTTCGCCACCTTTCTGGCGCGGCGGATACGGAAGCAGCAGGGGAGGACGCGTGAGGAAACGGTTTCTAGTAGCCGTCTGTTTCGCGTTTATCGGAATCGCGCGCGGGGAAGCGCAGTCTCCAACAGTTCTTCCCAGGACGCCAGAAGAGCAGCGAAGTATTGATCTCTATAAATCGGCTAATAAAGCGGTGGTGTTCATCACAACTCGCAGTTATGTCGTCGATCCTTTTGCGTTCTTCGAGGACATTAAGCCTCAAGAGGGTACGGGTACGGGGACGGTAGTTGACGCGGCAAAAGGGATCGTCGTCACAAATCTTCATGTTATCGAGAGCGCGATAAAAACCGGAGGGTCGGTTGAGATCATGCTCGCGTCAGGTGTGAACAGTAAGGCCAAGCTGATAGGGTTTGATCAGGATAATGATATTGCGGTGCTGAAGATTGCCGAGCCGACTCGAGATCTCGCGTCTCTTCCCTTCGGAGACTCGTCGCGGTTGGAAGTTGGTCAGCGGGTGTATGCGATAGGTAATCCCTTCGGGCTCTATCGAAGTATGACTTCCGGTATCATTTCGTCGCTTGAGCGAACTATGAAAACCGGTGTTGGCAGCCAGTTGCGCGACCTGATCCAGACCGACGCGGCGATTAATCCAGGAAATTCGGGCGGACCGCTCCTTGATTCGTCGGGAAATCTTATAGGGATTAATACGGCCATAGTGAGTCAATCGGGTTCGTCGGCGGGAATTGGTTTCGCGGTGCCGATCAACAGTATTCGCCGAATCCTTCCAGAGATTCTAGCGACCGGAAAGGTGAGCAAGCCTCGAATGGGTTGGCAGCTCGTGGATACGGATCAGGGCGTGATGGTTCTTAGGATCGCTCCAGATAGCCCAGCGTTGTCAGTTGGAATATCCCCCATTCAAAGGATTTTTTCGGGTGGGGCGTTTGTCCAGGGATACCGTGAGGATATTGATGGCGCTGACCTTATCTACAAGGTGAATGGTGAGCGAATGAACTCTCGTGATGAGGTTGAGGACGCTATAAGGCAAGCTCCACGTTCGCAGAAGATAACCCTCACGCTCCGTCGTGGCGGCGTGTATGGCAAGGAGCGGGAAGTTCAAGTGCTTCCGAGGTGGGAATGAAAATCAAGGTATTACCTGACGTCGTCATAAATCAGATCGCCGCCGGTGAAGTGGTTGAACGTCCAGCGTCGGTAGTGCGAGAGCTTGTCGACAACGCTGTTGACGCGGGCGCTGCTGATATCTTCGTCGCGGTTGAGTCCGGTGGGCATACTCGCATTCGTGTTCGAGACAATGGATGCGGAATGAGTCGAGATGAGGCTCTGTTGGCGTTTGAACGCCACGCCACGTCGAAGGTAACGAAGATCGACGATCTTCATACTCTTACGACTATGGGATTCCGCGGCGAGGCTCTCGCCTCCATAGCGGCCGTTTCGAAAATTAAGATGATGACCCGTACCAAGGACGGGAATATTGGAACGCTTGTGCTCTTTAAGGGCGGCAAGCTTGTGGATGTGCAGAGCTGCCCGTGGAATGAGGGAACGGAGATTGAAATTGAGCATCTCTTCTTTAATACGCCAGCGAGACGCAAATTTCTTAAATCGCCTCGTTCAGAGTTGGCTCGTATTCGAACGTGGGTAGCTCACTCTTCCCTTACTCGGCCAGGCGTGCGTTATCGACTTGTGTCGGACGGGGATGAGATATTGAACCTTCCCGCTGTTGCCACGATAGCGGAGCGTGGGGCTCAGGTCTTTTCGGGAGACCTGATGACGGTGTGCTTAAACGAAGGTGGACTCTCGGTTGAAGGAAAGCTGGGACACCCAGGTGAGGCTCTCTCTGACGCCACGGGGTTAGTTGTACTTGTTAATGGCCGCCTCATCTCTGACAAGCTCATCATGCGGGCGGTGCGAGATGGATACGATTCGATGCTTAAGGATCGTGAATTTCCGGTGGGTTACATCGCGATCTCTATACCGCCTGAGCACGTGGATGTGAACGTGCATCCTCAGAAGAGTGAAGTTCGTTTTAGCCATCCCGACCAGGTATTTGCCGTGGTTCGAGGCGCGGTGTTGGCGGCGATTCGAGGAATCCGCCGTCCCATGGTTGTCGCTCCGGTTATTCAACCAGCTCCGGTCATGAGCGCTCCACCGCGCGAGGAGGCTCCGCGCATGATAGCTCGCCCTGTTCCTCCGCCCGTGGTCTCTCGCTTCGACTGGCCTATTCCGACTCCTTCGCAACCAGTTTCTGTCGCTCAGGCGACAGAGACGATCGGGAGTGTGGCTGTGCGACAAGTCGCTCCAGTGGAATTTGCTCCATTTCAGCCATCGTTCTTTGTTCATGAGGACTCATCTCGCTATGTAGGCGTAAAGAGTGTTGAGGCCCCATCGTTTAAGTTCTCTGACCTTCGCTACATCGGACAGCTTCTTGGCTGCTATCTCGTGTGTGAGCTGAACGAGAAGCTCGTCGTTGTCGATATGCACGCCGCGCATGAACGGGTGAATTACAATAAGCTTCGTTCCGCTCGTTCGAAGCACGCGTTGGCTGTTCAGAAGCTTCTGTTGCCGGAGGAAATTCGTCTCACCGAAGAGCAGGTAGCGGCGTTGCTTGAGCAGGGGGAGCTTCTGAAGGAGTTGGCTTTCGAGGTGGAAGAGGTCAATCCATCGACAATAGCGGTGTCTGGTATTCCAGCGGTGCTCTCGCACCTTAACTGCGTCGCGCTCGTGAAAGAAATTGCGGCTGAGCCTGTCTCTCAGGGATGGCGCGAGCGCCTTGAGGAGCGAATCGACCACATTACCGCGCGGCTTGCGTGTCATGCCAGCGTGCGCTCGGGGGACAGTATTAACCGCGCAGAGGCCTACGCCCTCTTTCAACAGCTTGATGAGGCTGACATAGCAGGCGCCTGCCCACATGGTCGACCGGTTGTCGCGGAGTTCGCCCGTGATTCTGTGGAGCGATGGTTCGGGCGAGACCGATAATGAAGCCCCCGTATACGACTCTTGCTGTTGTTGGCCCCACGGCCTCGGGAAAGAGCTCTCTTGGCATCACGCTCGCTCGGGAGCTCGATGGTGAGGTAGTCAATGTAGACTCCGTGCAGGTGTATCGGCATCTCGATGTCGGTTCGGCGAAAGTTTTAATCGAGGAGCGACAAGGGGTGCCGCATCACCTTCTTGATCTACGAGAGCCGAATCATCTTCTCAATGTGGGGGAGTTTCGTTCCTGCGCAGTTGATACGTTGATAGATATTACCTCTCGCGGCAAGCTTCCGGTCCTCGTTGGCGGCTCTACCATGTACCTCACCGTGCTATTGCATGGCCTGGCAGAGGTTCCACCCACTACTCGAGAAGTGCGTGACGCGGTTGCCGCTCTCTCGAAGGAAGAGCGCTACGCGGAGTTGCGGCAGGTCGATCCGGTAACGGCGCAGCGGCTGCATATAAACGATACCCAGCGGGTAACAAGGGCGCTTGAAATAGCTCGTATCACAGGACGCGCCCCATCAGAGATAGTAAAAGACCATCAATTCGCGTCGCGTGAAGTTGTTTCTCTTATGATTGTTCTGTGTCGGGACCGCGATGACCTATATGAGCGCATTAACCTCCGGGCGTCTCAGATGATAGAGCAGGGTATTATTGAGGAAACCGAGAAGGTGTTACAGCGATTCGGTGATGTCTCAGCCCTTGATACGCTCGGATACAAGCAGGCTCGTGATTATCTGCGGGGAGCGATCCCTCGTGAGGAGATCGCCAGTGAAATCGCTCTTCACACGAGACGATACGCCAAACGCCAGATGACCTATCTGCGAAATGAGCCACTGAAACGTGGATGGATAGTGAAACCAGGCGCACAAGAAGAGGCGAAAGAGATCGTGGGTTTCAGTGGCGCGCCTGGGCGCGCGCAGGAAAAAGTTAAGGGCTTCAGAGCCTATTCAATGTCAGAAGAACAGCTCATTTCGAATGTGCGAGATCGTTTGCTACAACCGCTGAACGCCACCGAAGTGTGGTATGTGGAGTTGGTCCCCTGACGGTGAATTAGGAGCCTCTCCACGTCCCGCCGCCAGTGCCTCTTTGGAGCAGTGGGCTACTTGAGTGCGCCTGAACCCCTTCGACACCTTGGTCCCTCCCCCCCCCACAGCAGCGATAGCAACGACCGCTATCAAAGCCACCAGGAACCTCCTCTTTGCTCACGATTTATTGAGTTGGTTGGTGTGTTCTCTAGATGCAACATAGTAGCTAACCGCCGCCTGATATTGGGCCCTTGAGGATCGGCAAATCGAATAATAAAAGGGCAGGGGAAAAACGTAAGCACTTTTTGAGGATTGGGGCGGGTGCCGCACTGAGGCCTCCGCTGGGAGTAAATATGCAACCAGCGGATGCTTCGTAGGCCTTTGATTTGACGATTACTGGGGAGGGTGGGCGATGTGGCCACAGTTCCCGGAGAGGGGGCTCGTTTGTGAGGCTGTCCCGGCAGCCGCGGGATTGTGACCCTTAACTCCCGAACAGCAGGTCCAAAATTTTTGAGACTCTCGCAACCTTCGCTTGAGCCGCAAGCCTCTCGGTTCGACGTTGTTCGACCACCTGCGCGGCCTCAGGATCAACCTGCTTAAGCCCCTCAAACGCGAAGCCTCTTTGAATTTCGATCAGGTAAAAATCCACTTGGGCTGTTTGGTCGTTCCAAACGAACGCGACATCCACCGCGAATTCGCGCAGAGATTCTCCTTTCCGGTTTCGGTATTCATGCGCGAATGCGTCCACATCTTTTGTGAGTCTCTCGAGCGTATCTTTTGCAAGATGCGGTATATCTTTAGCGTCTACTCCTTGACCGATGAGAATATGGTGAATCGCCTCATCGACCGCCATGCCGTGACCACCCAATGAGACATTCGCGGCCACCTGGGTTTGTGAAAATTTGCAGTAGGCGCCGGTTCGCTCCAGAGTGCCGGCGTTATCCGCCTGGTAGATAATTCGAGCCTCCGCTCTCCCGCCTTTGCATGGAGCCATTGGAATTCCCGCCTCGAGTATTGGCGCTTCGATCTGAATTGCGTAATCCCGCAAGAATGTCGCGGGCTCGAGCAATTTAACCGCATGCTCAACGATTACAAGGGGAGTATCTGGACGCGAGGTGAAATTCGACAGTCGTGTCAGTCGTGAAGAATACTTCTCAGTCACTTCCGGGGAGTTTGATTCAATAACGAGACCCTCTGATGGATCTCTGAAGATTTTTAGGATGCTCTTACCTCCCGCGGTTCGGGCGGATTTAAGGTAGAGCGGCCCGTCATCGTGTTCGCTGATGAGTTTAGCGAGCGCGTTCGCGTCGAAGCTACGATGGTCAACCTGATTTATCTGCCCGTTGTCGTTTGATACGAGTGTTCGCGTCCCGAAGTTCGGCAGTTTCTCGATCAATCCAAGAATCTCGTTAAACTTTTTTTCTTCGATGGTGTCGTGCGGCTGGTCTAGTTCGAGATTCTTTAGGTGAGTCGCGACCTTTGGATTAAATGATGAGAGGAAAACCTTCCCCTCCAAGTGGAAGATGGCGAATCCCTTCCAGAGATTCTCAAGAATTACGATCTTATTCTCCCCCTCCACTGGCGTACGTACCTCCTTTCCTCGTGGAAACTCTCGAAGGTCAACGTGAGAGTAGTTCACAACGGGCAGTGGACGATTGAAGTCGCGAGTGTCTAGGAACGCGGGTTGGCGAAGAATACCAATCTCTTCCGCGACCCTCCTGTCGGAGACCTTGTCTCGCTTCGCGAGCTCCGATTCTACGCGACCGTCATCAGGTCGCGGACACTCACTGTCTGGGGGGATGAATTCGTAACCCGTTGGCGCGGTATCCGCGAGCGCAAAGTGGGATACAGTCGCGTTTCGGAGATACTGGTCTTGAATGGTTGTTAGGGCTTGGTCGATGCCACAATCCTCCGGGCCCAGAGGGTCAGCGTCTACGAGCTCTCGCTCGGTGTTCGCGATGAATCGGGCCAGGTTGTCCACCTCGAGTTCTCCTTCGCCTTTTTGCTCGTCCGGGCGTGGCGGGCAGCTCGTTTGCTCTAATAGTTTGTCCTCCCCGAGAATTTTTACGATTGCGGTAAGAAGGGCGCGCTTGTGCGTCTCGCCCAGTTCTGGGGAGCCCCGGTACAGCCACTGAGTGCCCAATTCAGCTTTTTCCGCCAAATATCCCGTTGGGTTGTGGGTAACGCCTGTGCGGGTTCGAGAGATGGATAACAGCTCTTCTGCCTTCATGGAGGTGGTGTCAAAGATGTTACGTCCCGGTGGCAGGGGAGACTTCGGTATGAACGTCTCTAGGCTGGGGAGCCTTTCTGAAAGGGGAGTGACGTGCGAGATGCGGACGGAATTGCCTGGTGTCTGGTCCCGGGAAGGTAGAACGGTGGCGTCCTGACCGGAAGAGTCTTGTGAACGATTTCCTGGGCCTGTGTCTCGAAAAACCATAAAAACAACCACGCAAAATGGGAGGCTGTGTAA
>CANLCB010000063.1 GCA_947488865.1 Deltaproteobacteria bacterium
CATCACGTCGTTTGACGATCCCACGCAAGACGCTTGGATGATGTTCGCGGACGGACGAGAGATCCCCGGGGAGCTCCTTTCCCTCCCAGAGCCGAACATCCGAGTCTCGCTCCTTATCTCCTCAAGTGCGGGGAAAATCCCCATCGCGAACGTGTTCTCAGCGGGAAATCCCACCGACACATCTTGGCGAGATATTCTAACCAGGCTGTTTAAAGTTCTTGGGTTTGACAACCCTGCCCCCAACGCCGCTCGTGGGTATGGAAACTCCGCTCCGCAGATGAACTCTGAAGAGATGGTCGCCAACTTGATCGACTATCTCGATTCTGACAAACAAAATTATCAAAGTAACAACTTCTCTCCTGGAATAGAGGGAAACCTTCCAGAGGGGCAAGAGTTTCGAAATGAGCAAACTATCGATTCTTTAGCGAACGAACTTGCGACTATCCCTGGCTTCACGCCTGGCCGTATCCAACGGATCCTCCCTTTTGTATCGAAGCAACGGTTCAGCAAGGTGAATATGAACGCGGCGCCGATCGAGGTAATAGCTTCCATGCATCCCGATATCGACGAGCCTACAGCTCAAAAGATCTTCCAGTGCCGGCAGCCATCCCAAGGGGGTCCGTTCAACGATATTCGCACCCAACTTGTCGGATGTGGAATCGACCCAAATATCGCGGGAGACCTTAAATTTGCCGTCCAGGGGTCGTTATACGACGTCATCGCAAAGGTTGAGTACGGAACCTCAATGTTCATGGCGAGCGCTGAATTGAGCGGGGGTGGAAATGGTCGACTACCAAAACTTCTCAGCTTTCAGGCGTATTAAAAACTCTTATTTTCAATAGGTTAACGAAGCTTTTAGGGCAACCGAGCTCAAATCCGCTCTCTAAACTTTGACAACTTTCTGAAAGATCTATATGTTTTCCAGGCTTTTTTAATATAGCGAGAAGTTTCTATGGCACGTCGTTGTGATATCTCTGGTGTAACTCATCAAAACGGAAATCGAGTTAGCCACGCTAATAACAAGACTCATCACAAGTTTGAGTCGAACCTCCAGTCAAAGCGTCTCTTCGTGCCTGAACTTGGACAGACTGTTCGTGTTCGCGTATCGACTCGAATCCTTCGCACAATCGACAAGCTTGGATTCACGGGCGCTCTCAAGAAGTACAACCTCACGGTTGCGGACGTTACAAAGTAACTTCCAGCTTCGATCTTGAATCGTTAGTAAGTCGGTCTGACCAAAGTCGGACGAGAGGGGCTAGTGCATAGCCCCTTTTCTTAGGGCGTTGAGCTTCTCTGCGCTTAATTTCACAGCCGATATCCCATTTAGAATAGCCTCGCCGCTATCGACACTGTCTTTTTCAACAGCTCCCTTCAGGGCAATATTGTCGATCACCCCAAGCTTCTGAGAAGTGGGAACAAAGATCTCCCTACACTCGCGACACTGAACAACCACAATAATTCCCTGGTACGTTACCTTTGTGAGCTCCGTGGTAAAGTTCTGATCGTCCACCCCTGTAGATCCACAACAGGGACACGTAATTGTATCAACGAATGTCTCGGCGAGTCCTTTGAGCCGAAATTTAAGAGCCATAAGCCTCCTTGGTTTTGCCCGCGTCCAACCACTTAACCATCGTCACTTCTGAACCATTGCTACCAAACCGCACTTCATCAACCGCACTCGACATTAAAGCCAATCCACGTCCCGAACACGAAAGAGAGTCCACTCCTCCCTGCTCCGAGATACCTCTGTCATTAAGAAATCCAGACCCCTGATCCTTTACTACGACCTCGAAACGATTATCCGCCAAACATAACCTTACGGTAACATAGCGCCGCGCGTAGAAAGGATCCGCAAGGCGCTCTCTACGAATCGAAGAGAATTTATCCGCTCCATCGGAACCAAACTCCTCCTTCCATCGGGAATCCAACTCCAAATTGCCGTGTTCCAGGCCATTAAGCACAGCCTCCTGAACAGCGAGCCTTAATTTAAGGGCATCGTTATGGGAAAGAGCGCCCTCAGCCACCAAACGATTTACAATCGGCAAGGAGATAGCGTCGAGATGCGCAAGGTCCGAAGAGCTGAATCGCAACTCAACTTCCTCTCGAGTTACGAATTGGTAGGTAGCTCGCTCCCGATTGTCGTTCCTACGAGAAAAAGCAACCTGTTGAATAACGCGCTCTAACCAAGAGAAGTCAACCGGTCGAGCTAAGAGGTCCGTCGCGCCACTTCTGAAAATCTTTAGAGCCTCATCATAATTTGTCGATGGACTCACAGCGATAATCGCCTGATACGGGTTCTTGTGAAGGATGTCCCGTAAAGTTTTGGTGGTATCCGGACCGGCCATCTCCACGTCCGCGATAATGATGTCGTACGAACCGCGCTCTAGCGCTCCCGCCAAGGCTCTTGAGTTAGGAACTATCTCATAGTCCCACCCTCGCCCCCTGAAGAAGGTGCCAAAAGTTTCTTGGCTCTGTTCGTTCCCATCCACAAGCAAGATGGTGGGATGGTGTGCGCCCACTGTCATCTGGTATGTGCTCTTATTAGTGTTTTCACGAGTTATTTTCGCCGAGCTAGACCACTACGACTCATCAACTGGAAGCAGTTTATCCAACATCAACAATTCGAAGGTCTCTTTGACGAAACCATCAAGCGGCTTCACCATAAGAACTCCGTTTTCGGCCTTGAGCCGCTTGTAACACATCAAAACCTTACCAATTCCGTAGCTGTTAATTATTTGAGCTCCAGAAAGGTCAAGCACAATGGTACGCTTTCCTTGATCGTAGACCTCGTTAAAGGCGGAGCGAAGCGCCTCTCCCGCGGTCTCAGTATCAAGATCACTCGTAATCCGTATGTAGCCTTTGTCGCCAACTATCTGCGTCGGGAATTCCATGCCTACCTACCCCTAAAAAAGTAGTTTCCGAATAAGGCTATCGGCAGTTTTCGACTGTCTCTGAAGGCTTTCCACGCCGCGCGATACGAAGCCTCAAAAAAACGGCATAGTCCCCTGGAATTGTTACGTTTACGTAGACAGAGGCAATTCCAGCCTCCTTGAGAACTCCTCTTGTGTTTTCGCGGCCTTAGCCTTGCTTTTAGAGAGGATAAGCTCTTATAATCCCAAACGATTTTAACCTTGGTGTTGGTTAGTGGACACTCCCCAACGCCCCTCTTGGAAGGAGAGCCATGCGCCCACTAGCTGAGTGCCATCACTCGCCAGACGTCGAGGACGCGATCCCTCACTACGAGGACGCTGACGTTCACGCGTCGTCGGATGAATATGCGGCGCGTTTTGGAGATACCATCGGTCAGTGGATGTTGGCCGCGCAGGAGCGCGCCCTCCTCTCCCTCGCGGACAAAGACTGCCACACCGTACTGGATGTTGGTGGAGGTCACGGCCAAATCGCGATTCCTCTCTCTCATACAGAACGTTCAGTCACGGTACTTGGAAGTTCGCCCGTATGCGCGGCAAGACTCAGTTCACAGATCGAAAACGGCACCATCTCATTTCAAGCGGCCAATCTTCTCGAATTGCCCTTCGAGGATCGCTCATTCGATCTCTCCACGAGTTTCAGACTGATTAGCCACTGCGTCGCCTGGCGACAACTGGTAGCTGAGCTGTGTCGAGTATCAGAACACGCTGTCATCATCGACTACCCAGTCTGGTTTAGCGTAAATATCCTCACACCGCTCCTCTTCAAGGTGAAGAAAAAGATCGAAGGCAACACACGCACCTATCGGATGTTCTCCACTTTGGAGCTCGCCAGAGAATTCAAGAAACACGGCTTCCGTTTAGAGCGAAGCGAAAAATTATTCGTGTGGCCAATGGCGTTACACAGAGCGCTTAAGAGCGTTCGCCTCTCCGACAAGTTAGAGGCTCCCGCTCGCGCTATTTTCCTAACTAAACTATTCGGTTCTCCAGTCGTCGCGAAATTCGTGCGGGAGAAATAATCGATGACATCAGCGACTAAACTCTCCTCAGAAACTCAAAAGAGAGCTCGTGAGGGACGCCACTCATCTCTTCACATTATCCCTGACGAGACTCCCTACATTCCCTTACGGGCTCGCGGTCGTTTCATTGAACCCTTAGAGTGGCAGCAGGACCGCGAAGACAAAACGCCACGAGCACTCCGAGGGCTCGCGAAAATTGTTGATGGTGGATTGTGTCATCGTTGCGGCTCCTGCATCGGCATCTGCCCCACAGGCGTTCTAGGTCTCGACAACGAGGAATATCCAGCGGTTCATAACCTCTCCGCATGCACAGACTGCGACCTCTGTGTGAAGGTGTGCCCTGGGGATGAATTCGACCTCGTAGAAACCTATAAGCGTAATTTTGGCGAAGCGCCTGACGTAACCTCTACGCATGGCCACTTCATCGATTCGTCTATCTCATACGCCACCGACCCGATGATTCGGGAGCGTTCAACGAGTGGCGGCCTCGTTACCGCGCTCCTCCTCAATATGCTCAAGCGTGGAGAGATCGATGGCGCTGTCGTTATCGTCTCAGACGAAAAAGAGCTCTGGAAGGGCAAGCCGATCGTGGCCCGAACGCGAGAGGAGATCCTCTCCGCGATGAAATCGAAATACGCGATCAGTCCAACCAATTCAGTATTCGGCGAGATTCGAAACATTCCGGGGAAATACGCTCTCGTGGGGCTTCCTTGTCAAATTCACGGCTTCACAAAGGCCGCCGAGCTCGACCAGCGTTTAAAGGAACGTGTAGTACTCACGATCGGATTGTTCTGTCACGCAGCCGTAGAACACGAGGCGTTAAAGATTATTTGGGGTAGCCTAGGCGATAAGGTGAAAACGGCCACCAAATACATCTCTCGCATCGGCAAGCATCCAGGCACCCCGCACCTTGAGATGCAGGATGGGTCGCTTTACCCAGTTTACTTTGGGGAGAAGCGTGGGTACCGCCCTTCATCGATGGAGATCATCAACATTGTGTATCGATTGTATACACCCGCGCGTTGTCTTACTTGCTTTGACGCAAGCGCCGAATTCGCCGACATCGCCGTCGGCGATCCTTGGATGGCACCTCCGCACTCTGGCGTAGATTTCTATAAGGGGTGGAGCTTCGCGCTTGTTCGAAGCGCTCGGGGCGAAAGCGCCTACAAGCAAACGATCGCGGATGGAGACATCGTCGTAGAACCTGTCACTCGAAAAGAGGCGCTGGCCTGTAACCGAATGATGTCGACAGAGAAGCGATGGCGCGCGTTCCGCGTCATAGAAACCCTGCGCCGGCAAGGTAAGCCTGTGCCAGCGTACGGTCCGCACGGATTCCGATTTCCAAAGCAGTCGGGCAAGCAGTTCGTCAAGACAGAGATCCATATGTTTACTCATATCTTCTGTCATCTGCCAAAGCTCCGGATCCACGTGCTTCATTTCACTCTCTCGAACGGAGGCTACGCGCTGCTTTGGCTCAACAGTCAGAGACGAGCTCTTCGTTTCTTCGTGCGAGACACGATCGCTCGAGTAAAACGTTCACTTTTCGGACGACGGTAAGATGAGAGTTCTGCTCCTTGCTCCACAGCCCTTTTACCAAGAACGCGGAACTCCTATCGCCGTAAAGATAGCCGTTGAGGCACTGTCGAAAAAACTTCAACTTTCGCCGGACGCGTCTCCTTCGATAGACCTTCTCTGCTACAACGAAGGCGAGGACATCCAGATACCGGGCGTGCGCATCCTCCGCATTCCATCAATTCCCTTTCTCAAAGGAATTCGACCGGGGATCTCGGTAAAAAAACTGCTATGCGACGTGTTCTTCTTTGCACGGGCGCTTAAGCTCGTAACCCAAAACCGCGGCCAACAATACTCAGTAATTCACGCGGTAGAGGAATCCGTTTTCATGGCGTGGTTCATTAAGAAAGTGTGGGGGATCCCGTACATCTATGACATGGACTCCTCGCTATCGCTGCAACTCACCGAGAAATGGCGCTGGTGCAAGCCCCTTTTCCCCTTTCTAAGTTGGATCGAAAAGATCGCGGTGAGAGGAAGTATCGCGGTAGCGCCCGTGTGCGACGCCTTGCACCTTATCGCAACCAGTCACGGCTCCCCTCACACCGTAATGCTGCGGGACGTCTCACTCCTCCCCGTGTCTGGAGGCAGGAACGTCGAGAGAAACTACACGCTTGGACTTTCCCTCGAGCCGTCTACTCCAGTGATCCTGTACGTAGGCAATCTTGAATACTACCAGGGCATCGACCTCCTACTTGAGTCGTTCACTCTCGTTAAGGATCATTCAACTCGTCCGCACCTAGTAATTGTGGGTGGCACCGTGGCCTCGATACGAGAGTATCAAGCAAAAGCCGCTCACCTGGGGTGCGATGGACAGACTTCATTTTTGGGGCCAAGACCCGTTTCGGACCTCGATCAGTATCTGGCATCAGCGGATATTTTGGCGTCTCCCCGCATTAAGGGGAACAACACCCCTATGAAGATATACTCGTATCTCCATTCGGGTCGCGCGTTAATCGCCACGGCCTTACCAACGCATCAACAGGTGCTTGATAACGAAATCGCGCTCCTTGCTCCAGCCACAAAAGAGGGATTCGCGCAGGGGATCCAGTCCCTGCTCGACAATGCTGATTTACGGCTTCAGCTCGGGAAACAAGCACGAGAGCGCGCCCAACGGCTCTACACCATAGAAGCCTTTGAATCCCAGCTCTTCTCGCTCTACGACGCGGTGGCGGAACGAGTCTCTGTAACCACAACCGCAACACTCGCACAGGAGGAGGCGTGACCACTTTCCGCTCTATCAGCGCGACTATTCTAGCGTCTCTTTTCGGCACTATCATCGCTCTAGGAGCGTTGGAGGTAGTGGTACGACTAGCGACTCCTTCAAAGCCCTCTCAGGGCCCCTCATGGAGCGACCGGCCCCTCTTCTACTTCCGCTCTCCTGGCGCGCCCTCAATGCAAGGCTATCCCTACAGCCCCACTAAAGAAGCGGGCACCTTTAGAATCGCCGTAGTCGGGGACTCCTTCACCTTCGCTCCCTACATGCAGTTCACAGACACCTTTTCGAGCAAACTTGAACAGATGCTGAAGGTGAGCGGCTCTGCCCGGAAGGTAGAAGTGATTAACTACGGAGTTCCCGCGTATTCCACATCTCACGAAGTCGAGGTGGTAAAAAAAGCGGTCGCTGAGGGAGCAGACCTTATCCTACTTCAAATCACACTGAACGACCCAG
>CANLCB010000064.1 GCA_947488865.1 Deltaproteobacteria bacterium
AGCGATCGACGCTGTTCACAAGGCTCTTAAAGAGGAAGGCGAGTCGGGAGATTTCCTTCGTATCTCTGTAGTTGGTGGCGGATGTTCCGGATACCAATACGGCCTCGATTTCGACAAAGAAGAGCGCATGGGTGACCTTGCTCTCGATTACAACGGTGTAAAGGTTGTGGTTGATCCAGTGAGCTGTGGTTACCTTCGTGGAACTGTAGTGGATTACGTTACTGGATTGAACGGAACAGGTTTCCAATTCAAGAACCCGAACGCTAAGCGCACCTGTGGATGCGGTAGCTCGTTCAGCTAAGCCGGCCATAGCGCTTCGGTGAAGAGCCCTTCGGTGAAGAGCGCTTCGGTGAGGAGCGTGTCGGTGAAACCGATCCCTTTTAGAGTCTGTAATGGGACTCAGGAGGGGTCGGTTTTTTTGTTTTGACAACACGCCCTTGCTCGGTGAACTCTTAAGGGGAGCCTTCCTCATCTTCAAAGGGTACGAGGTGTTCCATGAAAAGAATTTCAGCGATTTGTCTTGTCATACTTGCCCTATCTGCGTGCTCGACTCAGCGGTCGCAGAGAGGGTCTTTGGCCGATCTCAGCCAAGCGTCCGCTCATGGACTTGAAGTGGAGGCGACCCCTGAAGAGCAGGCTCGAGATGAGGTGATGTCGACCCCAACCGAATTCGAGGTTTCCATTGAGCACGACCGTTACGCGTGGGAGCGGGCCAGATTCTTTTTAGAGAAGTATTCAAGTCCGGACTCCGAGACTCACAACCCGGTCGTCAAGATCGTGGGTTCTCGTCGTGGGCTGGCCAGTCCCCCAACTAATGGCAGTTACTCGTATGAGGTGTTCAAGGACTTTCACCCTGACGGCTATCGGTACTCTGTACAGTGCATCCCTGGACCGGGGGGAGAGATCCGGCAGGCGCTCTTAAACGCTAGTAACTTCGCCCGCTTTATTCGCGACGGGAAGCTAGAGGTTTCTTTGCTCTCTCAATAGCGACAATAGGTTGCGGTTTCTCGACCTCTGCGCTCATAAAAACTCGTAGGTGCATTCCCAAAAATACCTTTCGATCAGTGGATTCTGCTCAAGAAGAGTCTCTTGAAGGTCGATGTTCCGTTCGAGGGAGTTTCCACGCTCCCTATCGCACTCTGCTCGCTGTTTGAGCGAGCACGCAGAGGGAACGGATGCAGGTTTGTAGAGCCACTACGTCTACTCTTTGGATACGGCTCGTTGTCGTCTTAATGGCGATATGCGGGGTCTTGTTCGCGCGGCCACATGCCTCGTTGGCTGCTCCTCGAGCGGTCGAGGGGGAGTATGTTATCGTTCCTCCTTCTCGGTCGGGTCGCATCGGCTCACTTTCTACTGTTGGTACTTTTAGTTTCTCTGGTCGTGTGGCCGCGGTGCGTCAAGAGCTAGGGCAGGGGGCGAAAGTTGTAGCCGTGCGATCGTCCCGAGCCGCCATCTCTTCTCTGAGCGTTTCGTCTCAGCGATTTGTGGAGACGGACCCCAAAGATACAACGTGTCGAGACCTTATCAGAGCCGGTGTCGCTCGCGAGTGCTCGCCGAATTACGAGGTCACCGCTTCTTCGGTAGTTCCGACGGATCCCCAGTTCGGGGACTTGTGGGGATTAAGCTCAGCCTTGGGCATCGACGCTCCAAGAGCGTGGGAGCTATCCACGGGAGATTCGAATACAGTGGTCGCGGTTCTGGACACAGGAGTGGACTACACTCACGAAGACCTCGCGGCCAATATGTGGACCAACCCTCAAGAGGTCGCTGGCAACGGTATCGATGACGATGCTAACGGCTATATCGACGATGTGCATGGCATCAACGCGATTACGGGCGCCGCGAGTCCGGGGAACCCGATGGACGATCATTTTCACGGGACTCACGTGTCTGGCACGATCGGAGCTCGGGGCGATAACGGCATTGGTGTGGTTGGGGTTAATCATCGAGTTAAAATCATGGCGCTCAAGTTCCTGAGCGCGAGTGGTAGCGGATCTATCGGTGACGCGATTCGGGCAATGAACTATCTCGTCGACATGAAGCTTCGGGGGGATGTGAATGTCAGGGTTGTGAACAACTCGTGGGGGGGCGATGGATATTCGGCCCCTATGAGGCTTACCATTGAGCGCGCAAGGGACGCGGGTATTATCTTTGTCGCGGCCGCCGGAAACGCGAACTCTGATAATGACGCCCGTCCTACGTACCCCGCTGGCTATGATGTCAGCAATGTGGTGTCCGTGCTGGCGCTGACAAGCGCTCAGCAACGGGCGGGCTACTCTAACTACGGCGCCTACACGGTCCACATCGCGGCCCCAGGTTCATCTATCCTTAGTACAGTTCCTGGAAATGGATATGCCACCTATTCGGGTACGAGCATGGCGACCCCTCACGTTACTGGGGCCCTCGCTCTTCTGCTGTCGCACCAACCTACCAAGACAAACGAACAGGCGGTTCTTCGAATGTATGAGTCTGGAAGAGAGTTGTCAGGATTGGTGAACGGCGCGGGGCGGAGGCTTGTGCGAACCATCCGTACGCTCGACGTAGGGCGGATGCTCTATGGTGACACGGCGGCGCTTCCGTCCCTCGCGGACAGCGCTGATGGGTGTGGATACGCCACTCATGCCAGCAACTTATTAATGGGAGGGAGCGTTGATACCTCGGCCGACACGGCGCCGATAGTGAACAGTCTTGATGAAGGGGGATACTATCGCGTGGACCTCCCCTTTGAGTTCCCATTCTTTGGCGAAAGGCTTTCTACGGTGTACCTCTCTCCTAATGGGGTAATCTACAAGAACATGCCGAGTATCTACGATTGGGATCGCTTGGAGCACGCCCCCCTTAACTCGATCGCGGTGCTTCATGCTGACCTTGTTCCTCGGGCGGCCGGTCAGGGCGTCCGGGTGGCGGTTACGAGCGATAAGGTCACTGTCGCCTGGTCCTCAGAGCTGTATATGTATCCTGGGCAGGGCGTCGTTACGAGTCGAGCTACCTTGTACCCAACGGGAGAGATCGATACTTCGGTCTCCTTTGCCGAGCCTTCGGGTGTGGGCACTCTGCGTCGATATGTATTTGGTAATGGCTCTACGCTTGGCGCCGAGGCCGCGGTGGGGTTGTCAGGGGCAAACTACGCGAATCTCTATACCGTGGATGCGCAGGCGGCGGTTGCCGGCTTGGGAGTTGGAGGTTCGGCCCCTGTTACTCTTGGAGTGAGTCACTCGCTTCTATGCGGCGCTGGGGGAGTGGCTCCAGTACCTGAGCCTACGTCGACTCCTATCGCCGAGCCGGGAGAGCCAGAGGTCGCGCGCGTTTCCTCAATGCGGTTGCGCGTAATCCGAAAGGGGCGCCGAGAGACCGTGTTCAGGGGGAATGTTACTGGTAGCGGTTCCGGCATTGTTGAATTCACGGCTGTCATCGATCGAAAAAAGTGCGAGGGAGCGTCGTCGATAGGTTTAGCTGCGGGAGTCGCGACCTTCCAGATCACCTTGCCGAATGACGCCTCTAGGTTCTCTCTCTACGCAAGTGGGGTCAGCGTGAGACATATCCAACCACGGGCGCTTAGCTCCAGCAGTCGGTTGTCAGCCCGGGCACATGCGCGCGCGTGTCGAAACCTTTTTAAGAGCGTTCCCTAGAGCCGGGAATCTGGCCCCGAGAGTTGATCGAGTATTTCCTCTACCAGCTTTGTCGCCCTCTGATATCAGGAAGCGGGGTAGCGTATGGCCCCTTGCGAGTGGTCAGAGCGGCATTTTTTTCCCCTTCTCGGTGATGATGGTCGCGTAAGCGGTGTCACATCCGATGCGTTCGGTCGCGTGAGATGATCAAATTCATGGACGCGAGCGTGTTGATGGCGCTGCGACGGCTTCGCGACATGGCGCCGCGGAAGATTAAAGCACCGGAAAAGCCCCGTTTTTCAGAGGGAAAGTCATGTAAGGACTACAGGGCGTCAGTGAATGATACTAGAGATCGCCCGTTCAGTAGATCCGCGTTGCCCGGGGTTTAAGACTCTTACTTTGAGAGGCGAAGCGCGATTAGCGAAAAATTGTTTGAAGAAAATGTTGAGGAGCTCGGTGGGCGGTGATCGGCGCGTGAAGCGAGTGTCGAGTTGAGTGTAGGGCTTCCCATCGTAAGGCTGCACGCGCCCCTGGAATGACCTTATCGCGCGCCCGCTGAGAGTGTGAATTTGTTAATGAAGATCAGCGTAAAAGCATTGTTAATTAGGGCGAAAACGTTTCGCGCGATCGATCGATGAGATTGGATCGTGCGGCGTGTGAGGAAGTGATCTGAAGAGTGAGAGATCTCTCATCGCGAGCGAGTGAGAAGATGAGGTGATGAGTGAGGAGAGAAAAAAATGGATCTCTTGAAACCTTCTTGGGATCAGTGATCATCAAAATAGGGCTTGCCAAGAATTATATGCGGTGTCAACCTGGCGGCAATGAAGTCTCTTTCGTTGCTCACTGACTCTCTTGAAGAGAAAGTGAGTGAGCAGCGAAGTCAAACAGCGAAAGGTCGAAAGACCCTTCCAGAGATGACAGAGAACCGTCGCGTCAGAGTCGTTGAAAGGTGTGGCGCGGCGAAGTTAAAGAAAGGTTGAACGGGTAGAAGGTGAGTAGCCGTAGCGATACGGAAGCTTCCTTAGTTATCCGTCAAGGCAGTAAACGTTAAGCTCCAGCTTCTATCGATCGATAGAGGAGATGGGGTTAAGACGCCACCTACAGAAAATGTTCTCGCTCACGAGGCGATGCGCAGAGTAGGCGGTACAAATTTCGGTCAAGCAATATGTGGTCGGTTGAGAGGGTTCCTCGAAAACTACCAATGAGCTAGGTCGGTAAACCAACGTAGACGGTGAATAAAGTTAACTTTTTTCACCATCAACACAGGAGAAAAGAAAATGGCAACTAAGAAGAAAGCAGCTAAGAAGACAGCTAAGAAGAAGACAACAAAGAAAGCAGCTAAGAAGAAGTAAGCTGGTTCTTTCGTTTTTCTAGGGGCGGTCCCGATTCTCTCGAGAGTTGGGGCCGCTTCTTTTTTGTGCGCGCCTCGTTCGAGACGCGGTTTTACAGGATGTGACTACCTAAGAGAACCTCGTAAGAGGGTAATCCAGGAGCTATTCCTCGTTGAGGTTGTCGGTCCGGCCGCCGCGACGGGGAGTTTCTCGGCGTTGGAGGTCCTTCGCCCGTTAGGGCATGTCACCTTCACCTTGAACGAGAATGTTTGTGAAGAAGAAAGCGGAGGCATACTTCCGAGGAAGGCGGCGCGGGTGACGGCTCCCGGTGTCGCGGTTAGTCGTCGAGTGGCCACTTTACTAAATCGACGACCGTCTCGGGAAGCATAGAGGGCCGCCGAGCAGGTTTGCCGGGTTTCGGATTTGAAGGTCGCGTTCGCGTTGAAAACGGTCGGGTCGGACTGGTCGATTGATAACGTCGCGTCGCTGAGGGCCTCAGGCGCTAGGCATGACCCCGATACGCTTACGAACTGCGAGATCGCAGTCTTTGCTTTTTCTGAGAAGCGATTGTTCGCTGAGGTGATCGCGGGGTTCATCACCGAATTGGGTTCTCCGTCATGTACCGCGCTGAGGTTGTGCGCGATCTCGTGCGCCGCAAGATAAGGCTGCAACGCTGGGTTCACAGAGCGCGAGAGCCCGACAGCGTATCGACCTTGCGACGTGCATGTGGTCGCGATGTACGCGATTCCGATAGTTGAGCCTTGTAATGAGCGTCCTGTAAATAGATGCCGTAGGTCTACTTTCTGGCCGTCTGAGGCGTTCTGACTAAATTGAAGCAGGAGGTTCTCGGCCACTATCGGCGTGGTGTTCGTCGATCCTTTTGTCTCTACCTTTTGACTTACAATCTTCAAACGAAGTCCAAGTTCCCTCGTATACAGAGCGTCGGTCGCGGTGAGGATGGACCGAATGTACGGATTCGTGTCTTGCCGGCGCTGGAGGTAGAAATCGTAGTCAGCCTCGGTTGCGATCTCGATCTCTCTGGGCGGGCTGAATATCGCTTTGGCGCTCACTGGAGCGTCCTTCGATTTCGTCCTCCTTCTCCGGTTCTGATTTGCGGTTAAGCTCAGCGGTGTGGATTCGTCATCGCCGGCGGAGGCTCCGCACGCCAGAGACGTACTTGGAACGCGGTGTACTCGTGTAGGACGATTCGTGTCCACCTTCCCATCGTTCGTGAGGAAGAATTCAATAGCGATTGGGCGACCCGTTCTCCGGCTGGTCGTGTACAGCCTAGCCTTAGCGCCGCTCATGGAGAGAGACGCTGGGGTCGGGGTTTTTTCATAGGAGCGGAGGCGCGAACGTCCGGCATACGCTGGCTGATCACCGAGAGAGTTTTCACGTTCAAGCACGAACCGTTCAGTCCCCTCGGTTGTTTGCAACGTGAGGTGGATCACGTCGGATGTGTGGATGGTGATAACCGGCCTATTGAAAAGTGGAGAAGCCAATGTCGTGGAGGTTGGTATTGAGGTGAGCGCGAGAAGAAGCGTCATGAGGTGACGTCGAAGCGGAATTGAGTGGTGAGCCTTCATGCGCGGTATTCTCCCAGAGCGAGGCGTTTTATCGCCCAACTCGGGTGTAACAGAAGGTTTCTAGCTAAGGAATAACGCTGCTAAATCTCAAGGCTTTTAGGGTCGGTATGGGTTGGAAATGGGGTGGTTTGAAACGGGGGAGGCTAGCTGGGATGCGTATGACCTGACGGGGTGGACCATCATGGGACGAGGTGGCATTGGAGGGCCGGCGGCCTCGCCGGCCGCGGGTAAAGATTTCGCGGGCTAATGCGAATGCGAAACAATCGGATACATTCGTACCTGCGGCCGGCGAGGCCGCCGGCCCTCCAGGAATTCATGCAGCAGTATTAAAGAGGCGATACATTAGGTAGTAGCCATGGAGTTATTGGCTCGATCAACTACCGGTCAAACCCAACCCCAAGTGACGCGTTTTCGGCGCCAAGCGTCTCGCTTCTTAAGCGTGCTCCGAAGAGTTGGCCGGCGGCAAATACCACTCGTGGAGACCATGCGTTGCTTCCGTCGGGGCCGTCACGCATTGGAAAGGCGACATCGATACGAACGATTCCTCCTCCAGAGGCGCGAGGGAAGCAGAGACGAAGCCCGGCGCCCACATCCCCGTA
>CANLCB010000065.1 GCA_947488865.1 Deltaproteobacteria bacterium
ACCCTGTGGTGTGAGGGGTACGACAGCCCGATCGTTCTCACCCCTACGAGAGCCTTACTAGCGATAGCGTATCTCTATGCGAATCCAGCCAAGGATAACTTGGAAACCTCCATCGACAGGTACCCTGGGTTCTCCTCCTGGAAGATGTTTCAATCAGGAAAGCTTACCCGTCAATGGAAGCGGCTTAGACGCCCCCAGTTCACCGCTATCCCACGAGATGCCAACAACCTACGAGGATACACAAAGCTCGCCGAAGAGATGGTAGCTGCCTCAGATGAGATGCAGACGTTTACCCTTGAGCCAAACGCGTGGATGGAAGCCTTTGGCTACGACTCAGCGGAGGAACAACGAAAACTTAACGAGCGGTTGATTGCGCATATCAGAATGCTTGAGCGGCGCGCTGAGAGAAAGAGAACGAGAGAGAAGAAGCGCGTGTTCGGAAGAGAGCGCCTTATTGCACAGGTGTTTGATACTACCTACCGCCCCAGACGCACGGGGCGTCGAATGTGGTGTCTCTCAGAGAAGCGGAGTTTGCGTGTCGAGTTTATTAGATTTTTTAAAGCGCTCATGCAGAAGGCAAGAGCAGTTCGGGAACGGTGGAAGCTGGGGGATGTTACGGTTCCGTATCCCCCTGGGTTGTATCCACCTTCTATGCCGAAGCTCGCTAACGCGCTTGGTCGCTAGTTTTTCTACCCACCAGATTTTTGCGATCTCCGATTCGCAGCGGATACGTGTATCTAAAGACCCATTCCAAGCACTAGGATTTGTCATGAGGGTCTTATCGTGGTGTTGAGTTGTAGCCGGTTATTCCAGTCGATTTTCCGCCCGCTTGTTCGGTAGCCGGGGTACAGACAAAACAAAGGGCGAGGAGGAATAAAAAAGCCCCGCACTTTCGTGCGGGGCTTTAGGATTAACAAGCGAAATTATCCGCCTTCACCGAGGCTCCGGCGGACAATCGACCTACGGTCGATTACATCATTCCGCCCATTCCACCCATTCCGCCCATGCCACCCATTCCTGGGCCTGGACCAGCTGACTCGTCCTTTGGCTTGTCAGCGATGAGTGCTTCGGTCGTGAGCATCAAGCCAGCAACAGAAGCCGCGTTCTGCAATGCAGTGCGAACTACCTTGGTTGGGTCGATGATACCAGCCTTAACCATGTCCTCGTAGGTATCAGTAGCAGCGTTGTAACCGTAGTTACCCTTATTGCTACGAACCTTGTCGATTACTACAGCTGGCTCAGCGCCTGCGTTTGCCGCGATCTGCTTGAGGGGAGCCTCAAGAGCCTGGCGAACGATCTTAACTCCGAACGATTGAGCCTCGTCCTCAAGCTTAAGAGCGTCGAGCTTCTCGATCGTACGGATGAGAGCAACTCCTCCACCAGGAACGATGCCTTCTTCTACCGCGGCGCGAGTTGCATGGAGAGCGTCCTCTACACGAGCCTTCTTCTCCTTCATCTCAACCTCGGTAGCAGCTCCAACGTGGATAACCGCAACACCGCCTACGAGCTTAGCGAGACGCTCTTGGAGCTTCTCACGATCGTAGTCCGACGTTGTGTTCTCGATCTGCTGACGCATCTGCGTAACGCGAGCCTTGATGTCAGTATCAGAGCCCTTGCCGTCGATGATAGTTGTGTTGTCCTTATCAACGACGATGCGCTTCGCCTTACCAAGGTCAGCAAGCGTGATGTTCTCAAGCTTAAGACCAAGGTCCTCAGTGATGCACTTACCACCGGTGAGGGTAGCGATATCCTCAAGCATCGCCTTGCGACGATCGCCGAAGCCAGGAGCCTTAACAGCGCATACGTTGAGTGTTCCGCGGATCTTGTTAACTACGAGAGTCGCAAGAGCCTCGCCCTCTACCTCTTCAGCGATGATGAGGAGTGGCTTGCCGGACTTAGCTGTTTGCTCAAGAACTGGAAGGAGGTCCTTCATGCTCGAGATCTTCTTCTCGTGGATGAGAACAAGAACGTTATCGAGCTCAGCTTCCATGCGCTCTGGGCTAGTTACGAAGTAAGGCGAGAGGTATCCACGGTCGAACTGCATACCTTCAACAACCTCAAGAGTTGTCTCAAGGCCCTTAGCCTCTTCAACAGTGATAACGCCTTCCTTACCAACCTTCTCCATCGCTTCAGCGATGATGCCACCAATCTCACGATCGGAGTTTGCTGAGATGGTTCCTACTTGAGCGATCTCCTCTTTGCCCTTGGTTGAACGGCTCATGCCCTTAAGGGTCTCAACAGCAGTCTTCACTGCCGCGTCGATACCACGCTTAAGAGACATTGGATCGTGTCCAGCCGCAACGAGCTTCAAGCCTTCGCGGTAGATAGCGTCAGCAAGAACTGTTGCTGTTGTCGTACCGTCTCCAGCGATGTCAGAGGTCTTGGAAGCAACTTCCTTAACCATCTGAGCGCCCATATCCTCGAAGCCCTCGAGCTCGATCTCTTTAGCTACGGTTACACCGTCTTTTGTAACGGTTGGAGCACCGAAGCTCTTCTTGATAACTACAACGCGACCCTTCGGCCCCATCGTTACACGAACTGCGTCAGCGAGCTTCTTAACACCCTTGAGGATCTCCTCGCGAGCATCAGCGCCGAACTCTAAAATCTTAGCCATGTTATTCCTTACTTATTAGTTAAAAACGTTTAGCTCAGGGTTGTTCCGATTAGAGAACAACTCCAAGAACATCGTCTTCACGCATGATCAAAAGCTCAGCGCCTTCGACCTTAACCTCGGTGCCGCTGTACTTACCAAAGAGGATCTCGTCTCCCTCTTTAACGTCTACAGGATGAACAGAGCCATCCTCGCGAACCTTGCCCTTGCCAACGGCAACAACACGTCCGCGCTGTGGGCGCTCTTGTGCGTTGTCTGGAAGGATAATTCCACCGAGCGATTTCTCTTCTGGAGCCAAACGCTCAACGATGATGCGGTCTTGCAACGGCCGAATCTTGTTCTTCTTGCTGCTCATTACCTTTACCTCCGAATGTAGAATAAGGACGCGGCTTCGTAGTAAAGCCGTCTACGGTTCCCTTACTTACTCTTATAGTGTTTGCACCTCCCACCAACGTAAGCATGTATGTGCTTGCGGGGGATGGCTGCCGCGCGACAATACCCCAAAGCAGGGGGTTCGCAACACGGCACCAAGTGCGTTTTGTTAATGCGCACTGAGCTGTATCATTTCAAGGGGAGGGCAGTACTTTTTTTGTGGTCCAGCTTCGTGCGGAGAACTCCCGAGCCCTTTTCCGTTCTCGATTTTTGGATTCCGTGGATACGTCGGCTGAATCGTGAGGTGCTTTTTGCGAAGCAGAGACTCAGATTCTCTTGATATTACAAAGGGTTGTTTAACTTCTTTGGATCGAAAGGCACGCCAGGACGAGCAGCCCTGCCCGTGAACAGGGAGAGGTGTCCTGGCTTCCTGATCTAAGTCAGGGTATACTTTTGTGCGCATTTTGCCCGTGGGTTCTTAGGGTTAGCGGACCCCCCAGTTTCACTCTTCTTCCTTTAGGCAGCCTCTTCGAGGACGCTGCGAAGGCGGGGCGCACAGGGCTGCACGACGGGCTACGAAAGGTTTCCTATTATGAGCATGTGGCACAAGTTAAAAGAGGTCGAAGATCGGTATGAGTCGCTCGCGCAGCAGCTCTCTAAGCCAGAGATTATTGGAGACCGAGATCTCTTCCACAAGTATTCCAAAGAGTATAAGTCGCTCACTGAGCTCGTGACCGTATATCGCTCTTTCAGTAAAGCAAGTGAAGAGTTGGCGGGGAGCAAGGAGCTCCTTGCTTCTTCGTCTGACCCTGATATCCGTGAGATGGCTCTCGAAGAGCTCCGAGTGCTCTCAAGTGTTGTAGAGGACCTTGAGAAGCAGCTCCAGATTCTGCTCCTTCCAAAAGATCCTAACGATGAGAAGAACGTTATCCTTGAAATCCGCGCGGGAGCGGGTGGTGATGAAGCTTCTCTCTTCGCAGGGGAGCTCTTTCGTATGTATTCCCGCTACGCGGAGACTCGTGGATGGCGGGTTGAGGTGATGAGCTTGAGTGATGCTGGCCCAGGTGGGCTCAAAGAAGTAATCGCGATGATTACGGGCGAGGGCGCGTTTAGTCGATTTAAGTATGAGCGGGGAGTGCACCGCGTACAGCGCGTTCCAGCGACTGAAGCTGCGGGGCGCATTCACACATCCACTGTTACGGTAGCGGTGCTTCCGGAAGCCGAGGATGTCGAAGTGAAGATCCATGATAAGGATCTTCGTATAGACGTCTATCGTTCCGGTGGGCCGGGTGGACAGTCGGTTAACACTACGGACTCCGCCGTTCGTATTACACACCTTCCAACCGGGGTTGTAGTTGCGATGCAGGATGAGAAGTCGCAGATCAAGAATAGAGAAAAGGCGATGCGAGTCCTGAAAGCGCGTATTTACGAGGCGAAACAGGCTGAATTGGATGCGGAGAGACGAGATGATCGGCGTAGCCAAGTGGGCACGGGGGATCGCTCAGAAAAGATCCGCACCTACAATTTCCCACAATCTCGAATAACAGATCACCGTATCAAGCTCTCTGTGAGTGACTTAGACGCGGTACTTGGGGGAGATATTGATCAGCTAATCGATCCGATTGTGGCACATTACCAAGCTGAGGCGCTTCGCGGAGAAACCGTTGTCCAGTAACGAAACTGATAAGCACACAGTCGGGGATATTCTACACCGTGGTGCCATAACGGTATCATCCGTTTCATCTTCAGCGCGTCTCGACAGTGAGCTTCTTCTCGCGAGTGTGATGGGAGTTTCGCGAACAGTTCTTCTGGTTAACAGCGATCGTGAGATATCTCCAGAAAATATCGAGAAGTTCAGGGTGTTGATTGAGCGCAGGAAGCAGGGAGAGCCTGCCGCATATATTCTTGGGTGTCGCGAATTTTGGGGCTTGGACTTTCAGGTCAATCGGTCCGTATTGGTGCCGCGACCCGATTCTGAGCTTATCGTCGAGGAAGCTCTAAAGTTTGTTGGCGACAGTTCATCACTAAAGTTTGTCGACCTAGGTGTTGGCTCGGGTTGTCTCTCAATCTCGCTTGTGTCGGAGCTTGTAAAGAAAAGCTGCGATGTGCGGTGCGTTGGTGTCGATATTAGTGACGCGGCGCTCACCGTCGCACAGATGAACGCAAAGAAGTTAGGCGTTTCAGAGCGAATTTCGTACGTGCTTGGTAGTTGGTTCGATAGACGCGATCAGTTTGATCCTCCATACGATCTGATAGTCGCGAATCCTCCCTACGTAGATCGAGCTGAAAAAGTTCCGGTTGATCTTTCGTATGAGCCAGCTGGCGCGTTGTTCGCGGAAGAGCACGGACTTCGAGAGGCTCGCATTATTATTGAGCAGTCCGTTCAGATGCTTCGACCAGGTGGAGCTCTCTTTCTTGAGGTAGGGGCAGGGAAGCGCGCGCGTCTTCCAAGTTTCCTTGCGCCCTTTGAACAAAGCTTTGAGACCTCCTACCTCGGTGATGATACCCCCCTGGATCGTTTCACTGTTTTGAGGATGATTCGACGTTAGGGGAGGGATACCTGTACTTGTGGGCACCGGGGCCGGTGCCCCTCCACTTGAATTCCGCGTTGCATTTGTACCTGTGGCCGGCGAGGCCGCCGGCCCTCCATCGAACCCGCGACATTTGTACCTGGAGGGCCGGCGGCCTCGCCGGTTTGCCGCAACCCTCAATGATGGTGAAGGGGCACCTGCCACGGCGCCCCTCCAAGGGATTCCGTACTAACCATTCGAGAACTTACTGATAATTCGCTGCTTAAGCTGGTCTATCTTGTCGAGGAGTCCAGAGAAGAGATTGAGCACCTGAGAGGAGTGCTGGAACCTCTGCTCAGCGATGAGTTGCAAGGACCGAAGGTTGGTGTCTTTGGTCACTGATATACCGAGTTCTTTTGCCAAGGCTTTGATCTGCGAGGCTGTAGCCCCTTCTTTGAGCGCGTAGGCCGCAAGGAGGTTGTTCTCAGATTTGGTAAAGTTAGAGCCGACCTGAAGGGCGGCCTGGTCGACATTCGAAGCTACAGGATTTGGCATAAGTCTCCTTAAGTATGAGAGCCCTGGTTGGGGGCGCGATTTTTCTTCTCAATCGGACTTTAAAGCGGATAGTTGCTATTGTTCTGCCTGGTCGTCTGCCGTACCTTGAGTGTCTCATTCGGTATCGGCTTTCGGGGGGTATAATGTCTGAGTATATCGAGATAGTTGGGGGCAAACCGCTTCACGGAACGGTGGTAGCAGGTGGAGCGAAAAACGCGGGCCTTCCTATCCTGATGTCGACCCTTCTCACCGGAGAGGAGTGCGTCCTCTCAAATGTTCCCAATCTTACCGACACGAGTCTCTGTCTTCATCTCTTAGAGCACTTCGGCGCAACCGTTTCGTACGATGGAAATACAGCCCGTGTGCGAACTGAGAAGCTCCTCGCGACAGAGGCGAGCTACAGTTTAGTCAAAGCGCTTCGAGCCTCTTTCTGGGTTCTTGGTCCCCTTCTTGCGCGAGGTCGCGCCGCGCGTGTCGCGCTTCCGGGAGGAGATCTGATTGGAGCTCGTCCGGTAGATCTTCACCTTGAAGGTCTCGCGAAAATGGGAGCGGATATCTCTCTTAAGCATGGCGTTGTGTACGCGACAGCGGTTGATGGCTTGAAGCCCGCGTTGATCGATCTTCGCTTCCCTTCAGTCGGAGCAACGCACCAGTTGATTATGGCAGCGAGCCTCACACCGGGCCGCACAATCATTAAAGGCGCAGCGCGAGAGCCAGAGATCGTAGCGCTCGCTCATTTCATAAACGGTATGGGCGCAGACATACAGGGCGCTGGCGGAGATGTCGTCGAGGTTAACGGTCGCAGCGAGCTTGGTGGTGTTACGGCAAATCTCATAGGAGATCGAATCGAGGCTGGAACATACCTCCTTGCCGGTGCTATCACCGGAGGGTGCGTCACCGTTGAAGGGATAGATCCTCTTTATTTCGGCTCCTTCTTGACTGTCCTCTCTGAGATGGGGCTCGACGTGTCGTGCGGAGATCAATCGGTCACCGTGAAGAGTCGTGGAAGGCTAAA
>CANLCB010000066.1 GCA_947488865.1 Deltaproteobacteria bacterium
AGCTACTCCGCTGGTCACAATTTCAGTGTGCGTCATTTCAAACCTCCTCTTTTAACCAGGCAAAACCAAAATCCACGCCACTCACAGGAGTGGTACTATCGGGCATATATTAAGCAAATTTGGAGGGCTGGATCCTTCGAAGGACCGTCCGATCCGAACACATAGGATCCAAAGAGCACTTAGAGCAGGTAAGCCTGAAATGCTGGTGTTGGGAGGGTACCGATCGCTTCCCTACTCATCCACCGGCTCAATAGATTCCGGATTTACAACAGGCGTAGGTGTCGCTTGCGGCTTCTTTGCGGCATCACTCTTTTCTCCGATCGTACTTGGGTCAAAGTTTATAATGTCGCGCCCAGGGACGAGTTTTGAGCAGGTGTCCAAGCCGTTCACTATCAAGACTGAGTGCCCCGATGTTGGAGGGGTGATGATAACCTCGCCTCGCCATCCGGGCATCGAGCCCTCTTGGGTCGCGATGGTGCCTAGAATACCGATTACGATCTTGCGAACCTTTCCGTCGAGCCCCCACACGATCTTGTACACTGGCAAGGAGGTCTCCGCGTCGAGGTACATTCGTTGTCGAGCGTCGACCGAAAATGGGTCACGCGATTGAAGATCGATCTTCACTACGTTTCGAAGTACGAGTTTCGTTGAGGTGGGATTCCATCCAGGCGCCTCAGTGTACCGCCTCGACGCAAAATTAAGCTCAATCGAATTTCCCTTCCCGTAAGACGAGGTGAGACACGAGCCTTGAGTCTGAGACGTAGGAACTCCTTCAACAACTGGGACTAAAAGTGCTTGAGAGGATACACTCGTTGGAGTGACCATCTCGATCTTGCCTGACCACACCCAGAGGTCGTCAGGCGAGAAAGCGCCCGAATACATCGAGTCAGCGCGATTGCTCCCGGTTAACTGGCGAACCTGTCCAGTTACAGGCGATGCCGCCCACATGTAGTCCTCGTCTGTGCCGTGGAACCGTAAGGTCAGCCAGGTAAGCCCTTTTAAGACCGCCGGCTGCAACGCTGAAATCTTCTCTCGGAAGAACGGCTTTAACGTCCCAGGAGAAACCCCTAACGCTTGCGGGTAAATCCTCTGAATCTGAAAATCAACTTTACTCGCTTCTTCAGACGATGGAACGAAGCTCGTCAATGAAGCCGCGACACTCAACGACCGCATCTTCCAGGTTTGAACGGCCGCGTTCCACAGCAGCGCATACGCCTCTTTCTCTTGGTCACTGACCTGCGAGTCCCCTACGGAATCAGCGAGCAGAGAGCCCGTTACCGCGGTCGGAGGAGGCTGTAGCCCTCCCCTGCTATCAATGGAGACGAGACTCGCGGTTCCGCCTTTACCGGCTCCGAAAAGATCTTTTCGCTTAGGGCGAAGGACAACTTCGGATACGAATTGGCCCGCCGCGACAAGTTCAGCGATCTCTGGCGGGAGCACTGATTTATACGAATTCGTGTACTGAGCCGTAAGTGTCGCGCCGACTTTGGCATTCCCTTGAAGGTCTGGAAGCGGGCCTGTACCCGAAGGCACTACGGGATCCGCATTGGTTATTCCAGGTAACCCAATGAGCAAGGCGCCCACCGCTCTAAGCCCGACTCTCTTAAGGGCGCGCGCTAGTCTCGCTCCGTGCATCATTTCTCCCCTGGGAAGGATAGGCAACGGTTAAACGCGAACCTTCTCAAGCTCCTGCATGCGCTTCATGTGCATATCGTAGAGCTTCTCTGGCCCCTGGTCCTCAAGGATCCGAGAACGGGTCATTAGGGTTTCCTTGTCCTCGATGAAGAGACGAGGATCGGCTGGGTACACTTCTGGATGAAGCCCTGTGTCCATGCGGATAGCGTCAACAGGACAAGCCTCAACGCAGTACCCACAGTAAATGCACAACAAGGTATCGATCTCGTATCGCTTCGGAAACTTCTCAACGGAAGGGTCATCGTGCTCACAAGCCTCGATGTAAATGCATCGCGCTGGGCACGCGGTAGCGCACAAGAAACACGACGTGCACTTCACATCTCCGTTATCGTACAACGTAAGACGGTGACGTCCCCGGTATCGAGCTGGATAAGGACGACGCGCGTTTGGATACTGAATAGCAACGCCAGGAGCCTCGGCGGTCTTCACTCCCAAGAAACGAAGCGTGTGAAGCCACAAATTCTTTATGAGCTTTCCGTACGTGATGGTAAGCCCCTTAAAGATCTCTACGACGTAAATCCTTTCAAGGAAGGTCATCTCTTCTCGACGCTTCATAACTCGCAACCCTCTTTAGCTGGCTTGAATCCAAGCCGACAATCGCTTGCACAAATCTAAGGCAAGGAGCGGAGAACCGCCACTCACTACGTGATACCCTCTTACAAATGGACGAACAGCCTCTGCCACATCCATCGCCATGTCGAGTGAGGCGTCGGCTATCTTTTCAGCCGGCAACGACCGAACTCGCTCCACAACCTGGTCCGGTATTCTGATACCTGGCACCTTGGAGATCCCCTCGAATGACTGAGCGGACTTATACGGAAGAAGCCCAACCAGGAGATCAATCCCCACCTGAGACGCGGCCTCAAAGAACCCTCGAGCGTGCTCAGGGTCAAACACCGGCTGACTCAACGCGTACGTAGCTCCAGCCTCTTTCTTTCGGACCAGACGCTTAATCTCTGCGTTCATGTTCCGAGCGTTTGGATTCACCACGACGCCAGAGACGTACGAGGTCCCTCCCTTCAATTCAACGCCCGCCAAATCTTTCTGTCCGTTCAGTGTCGAAATTATATTCAACAATCCAATGGAGTTCACTTCAAAAACCCCCTTAGCGTCTGGAAGATCGCCAACCGTTACTGCGTCTCCCGTGAGCGCGATAATAGAGCGAATTCCTAATGCCCAGGCACCCAGCAGATCAGCCTGCAGCGCGATCACATTCCTATCTCGACATGAAAGATTTACGAGCGGCTCTACACCGAAACGCTGCTTAAAGAGAGCGGCAAAGGTAAGCCCTGAGAGCTTCATCTTCGCCAACGCGCTATCAGTAATGTTTACGAAATCAACGCCAGAAAGGCTCGCGTATCGACCGAGCGTGGCCTCAACGTCAGTACCGCGTGGCGGATTAATCTCAAGACAAAGAAGAGGCTTTCCGCTCTTCGTTCCCGCTGGGATCAGCTTCGCCAATCCGAATTTTTCAGTATCAGTAACCAAACCAAACACCTTTACGATTCATGAGCCCGTTGGTTGAACTCTAACGAGGGCTCCGCGGAGCCTCAGCCCGACTTGGACACACACATCCCTCGCGACTGCTAAGTCCATGAAGACACTGACTCTATCTCATACAACCTCTTCTGGCTACCGTCCACGCAGACGAAAAAAAGAAAGCGAATTTCGAGACCCAAACTGCGAAGATATCCTTGCAAAGCTGGCAAATTACGACTACCTTCATTCGCAGTTTCGATGGTCCACACCATTAGGGTCGCCAGCCGTGCCGATGCGCCTTGAAGGGGTCGCGTCGTATGGACGACCTCCCTCTCAAGCTCAGACAACACAATCTGGTCAGCGCGGGGTGTACCCCGAAACCTTAGGCGCACGCCCCTTGAGGTGTAGTGCATTGATTGTAGGACTTTTTTCTTAAGTAAAGTGAGCTTATGACGGTGAACGTTGAGGTATTCTATTCTTTCCAGAGCCCATACTCCTATCTTGCAATGGACCCGATCTATGACATCGCGGACAAGTACAATGTAGAGCTTCTGTGGCAGCCATTCTCTGCCAAGGCTTCTGGTCAACCAGTTCCTCAAACTGGCGTACTTCCAGACAAGCTTTCATACCTCTTCGAGGACACAAAGCGTCTCGCTGAAGAGCGCGGATTGTCTCTCGTGTACCCAGAAGGATGGCCAGAAGTTGAGCACGATCCAGGGCGTCTTACTCGAGGTGCTCTCATCGCGAATGATTTGGGCGTTCTCCTTGAGTACAACATCAAGGTATTCAACAAGTGGTGGGGACTCGGCGAGAACCCAAATGAAGACGCTTTCATGAACGAGCTTTGCGACGATCTCGATATCGACCTTGGCGATTTCTTGAGCAAGGTTTCCTCTTCAGACACACGTGAGCGCGTGAAGGGTATCTACAAGCGCGGACGTAAGCTTGGTGTGTTCGATACACCAACTTTCGTGTTCGACACCGGTGAGCGAATCGTAGGATACGACAAGATCCCATACCTCGCTCAACGCCTTGAGAAGATGGGCCTTCGTAAGAAGTAGTATCTCTCTATGGAACCTCGCGAGCGAAAAGGACCGCGGCTATTCGTCGACGGCTTGAGCTCGCGAGGTACACACTCCCCCTCCTCCCTCATCCCCCTTTCACAAGCAGACAGTCATTACATTCGAGATGTTCTGCGTCTGAAGGTTGGCGATCCTCTTGAGATCGGCACAAAAGAGACCGGTGACATATACCAGTGCGAGATAACGAGCATCGACACCGACGTCACAGCGAAAGTTATCAAAGCACTCCCCAAAGCCTCACACGCATCTCCCTCCACACTTCTCTGCGCTCTGTGCAAAGGACAGAAAAACGACCAGATCTGCGACTGGGCGACAGAGCTTGGGTGCGAGCGCATCATCTTCTTTCAATCAGACCGTAGCGTGGTGCGTTTACGAAACGCCGACGAGTGTTCGCACAAAGCGGCTCGGCTCTCAAAGATCGCTACCGCCGCCGCGCAACAGAGTCGTCAAGAACGCCCCCCTGAGATCCTTGTCACCCAGTCTCTGTCAGCGGCGCTTGCGGAACTAAACAAGAGTAACTACCAACTCAAAGCGTGGTGTTCACTGCATTCAGATCTTCCATCACTCCACTCCGAAGGAGCGAAGCTTTCATTAGACCAGAGAGCCTGCGTCGCCATCGGACCAGAGGGAGACCTCACCGACGAAGAGCAGGCCACTCTCAACAAGGACGGATTTATCTCGGTATCGCTTGGGCCGAACGTGCTTCGCTCGGAATTAGCCACCGCAACAGCTCTCATTACCCTTCGAAATTCTCGATAGCCGACTCACTTTGAACAAGTTACGCTACTCCCACAGCGACAAACGCTACGAACACAAAAAGACCGCTTATGAGTAAGATTGCATTCGATCACCCCCTCGCCCCACTACCTCAAAAGAAGCGAATAGCGCTCGTCGCCCACGACGCCAAAAAAGCAGAGCTGTGTATATGGGCCGCTAAGTATCGAGAACTCCTCCTTAAGCACAGCCTGTACGGCACTGGCACTACGGGAGCGCTGCTAGAATCAGAACTTTCACTCCCAGTGATTAAATGCGCCTCTGGTCCACTTGGCGGCGACCAACAAATCGGAGCGCTGATCGTAGAAGAGAAGATCGACATGCTCATCTTCTTCTGGGATCCACTCACCTCTCAACCTCACGACCCAGATGTGAAAGCGTTGCTCCGAATCGCGGCCCTCTACGAAGTTCCGATCGCGTGCAACCGCGCGAGCGCTGACTTTCTTCTGACCAGCTCACTCATTAATGAGAGCTATCCGCGACGGCAGTAGTCTCGTGATAGCGAAATGGACCTATCGGAATAACAGGCAATAATTTTTGATACGCGGATGAAAAACAAAGGATCAAAACGAGGGGGAGTATAGGAGAGGTCAGGCGCACACCTGGGTGAATAGTATTTATCCAGAAAACTATATGCGCCCTAGTCGTGTTGCTATGGATCCTCTCAGCGTTAGCGGCCCTACTTATATTGAGCAGGGAGTCGCCCTTGTTGGCAGCGATATCAATCACGTGTTTCGCACTTGGATCTATTAAATGGTCTCCTTTTTTCGGCGTCGAAGAGAGACCTCATTGCCTGGTTCTTTCTCACTCTGCTCACAATCAATCCAGCAATAGGTGGTGCCGACATCCCCTTTCCAGTTACGTGGGTTTGGGAGGTGATAAACTCTAGACCTTAAGAACGCCTCTCTCGCGCTGTAGTGGGCTTGTTATCAGGTAGCTTTGTGCTTCTCATGTTCCTTCCCTCTCTCAGATTCCTTGTCGGCACAGAACGCTCGAAGCAATAATTAATCATGGATTCGGTCCCGAAACCCCAGCGGGGTTGGCCAAATGTGTCAACAATCGCCGCTTCAAGGGGTAAATTTGCTTACCTCATTACATCTCAGCTCAAAAAACATTCTCCTGCCCCACATCTTCCGGTATATCTCCCCCGTGGGTAGCGATGGACGCACGAGGTTTTAGAGACCGTCTCCCTCATAACCGAGAACCGGTTATGAGGGGGGCGGTCCCTGAGGCGAGGTTTTTTACTCTCACAAGGAGAAACCGATGACACTCTATGAGTGGGCGTTCGAGTATTGCAAAGAGCGAGGGATGCTGGAGAGAGAGGCTTTTGCCGTCGTTGAGAAGACAATGCTTCACCCAGCAACAGAGAGCATTCGCGAGCGATGGGGAGAGTCGTATGACAATTACCCTGAGCCCATGAGAAAGCTGCTGGTAAAAGCTGTCTGTGAAAGCGCGGTGGCCTGGATCGAAAGTGAGAATCCTCACGCGTTTTTCAAACCACTCTTCGATGGCACTGTTCCATCGTAGAGTAATCATGGGGCGTGTCGACGAGTTTACCAATTTTGTAGTAGTTTTAGCTCCATCGCCGACCACCCCAACATCTGTATCCTGAGTGGGCCTGTTTCGAGAACCTCATGAGTCTTAAGATCCATCCAATGACCGAGGACGCATTAAACGAAATCGACATGTCCTCGATCCAAGAACGCGCGTTCGAGGATGTGCTTCAG
>CANLCB010000067.1 GCA_947488865.1 Deltaproteobacteria bacterium
CCTTCGAGGATGGTGGGTACCGGATTTCCGTCAGGTTACACTGAAGAAGTTCCTACGATACTCAATCAATCACTATCCGTGGAACACTTCGGGCTTTACCTATACGACTCTTCTAACGGTGAAGGACGACAGTCGGTTTAAGAAGTAATCTTATGGCCTCAGTTCGCTGAGGCTATATGCGGAAAAAGCCCAAGTCCCATAACAAGGACTTGGGCTTTTTCTTTATCAACGGACGACGTGGAAGTTTACCTATCCCACATCCGCCCGTTGACGGTAATCGGAATGCCCGACTAAGCATACATTCGAACTACCGGAGCAACTCCTCAAATAGCCCACTCTATAAACGAAGCAGGAAACAGGACCCGCGGCTACTTCGCAGCCACTTGATACAACGCGTAATCCCCCGCCCGCGCCACCGGTGAGAAGCAAGAGAAGTCCTTGTTCTCAACACCAGGGTAGTTCTTGCGCTCAAGCGTTCCAACAACGATGTAGCGAATCTTCTCTTCAGATGCGAGTTCTTTACGCTTCATACAATCATCCTGACGGTAGAAGTCGTCAGTGACTTTCTGTCGGCGAGTAACTTCGTTGTACTCTTTCGTAAGAAGGTTAATGTGATTTGCCCATCCAAGGTAACAAGGCTGTGCGGCAAGGGTAGCGACGAAGCTCGTGTATGAGTAGGCGCGCCCCTGAGCCTCAAGCACTCGTCCCTTCGGAAGCACTCGCAAGGCGCGAATGATCTCTCGAGAGCCTGGGTGCCATCGATCGGCCGACGACAATCCCTCTCGGCGCTCCTCCCCACTCGCTTCGTGAGCGTTCATACGCATCGGAGCGATGTGGCCATACATTTGGTACGAAGAAATGGTTAGCACCACAAGAATAAGGCCACCGACCATCGAAGGGAAGAACGGCCCGGGAGCGGTAAGAACGGGCGCGAACTTCTGGAACGCTCGGTGCATTACGCTTACAGCACCGACACCCAGAAGCCCCCAGGCCGTCGTGTAGATCTTAAAGATCGTGTTCATACGCTCAATCTCAGGGCCGTATGAATCGTTCACAAAGACGATCTCTGGAGTAAGAACAAGCACGAGTCCTGAAACAAGGATCGCGTTCTCAAACACCTGATGCCACGAAGACGCGCCTCCTTTGGCTTTATCGACCAAGAGACGCACCACCTGGAACCCTATAATTGTGTAGATATAGAGAGCTGCCTTATCGAACAAGAGCGACAAGCCAAGGAACGCTACCATCACAACCGAAGGAAAATTCGGAGAGAGAAGTAAGATTGACCCTATCGTAATAAAGAAGAGCTGAACGCCCCAGTGCATCAAGAATTCCGAGGTCGTAGTGACCGGAATTGGACTTCGGACCATGTCGAACTTCATTCCCTCGGGCACAATATGTTGGCTCGAGAGCTTGAGAGCGACAAAGAGAAGGGTCCAGAACACCACCCAGTGAAGCGGTGGTCGCTGCGCGAACACAGGCGCGAGATTTAATTTCGGAAGGCTCTTAATCGAGGATGATAGGAAGGTAATCGCCGCGAATCCAACACCCACTCCAAGCACAACCATATTCTGCGCGATTGTAGCCGATCGTCCCGATGTCACCACCCAAACAAGAGAGGCTACGAGAACGATAGCGGAGAACGCCATCTTGAGCACTTGGAAGATCGGCTGCCCTTTAAGTGATGGAAGGGGAATTGAAATCGCTGACGTTGAGAGGAGGTAACCGGCGAAAACCCCAACAGCGGCGACGGTACCCATCCACATCGGAACTTCCCACGCGTTGCTCGCCATGAGGAAGAGAGTCGCGGCGATAACGAAGAGTCCCGCCTGAATAAAACGCGGCTTAACAGCCGTTTCGCTTGAGAGAATTCTGTAGAGGATAAGGATAAAGAAAGGGAACGCTCCAAGGTTTAGGAAATGCGGGTGAGCGTCTCCCAACACAAATGACCACGCCGGGAACTCATCAATAGCTCCCTGAATTACGCGCGAAGGTCCCCACCACCCATTGTCAGGTTCCCAACCAAAGCCTTTGTCAGCTCTCTTTAGGCTGAAGATTCCCGCTACATTGCTCCCGAATGGAATGAGCATACCCGCGAATACCGCGAGAGCGGGAGAAGCCCCGACAACAACTCTTAAAAGTTGAAAGAGAACAGCGCTGTAAAACGAGATAGCGAACGAGATGGCCACATGGTAGGCCTGCCATACCTCGAGCCCGAGGATGTTGCTCGTAAGATTCCCGAAACGATACCAGTACACGTAGTAGTTAAGCTGAATGCCTTCCATCCAGGGCTCGCGTGGCTGCACAGGCGACTCGATAGAGGAAGCCAATATAGCGTAGTCGCGCAAGCGCTCGCCCAAGTCGATGAAGTCAGGCCACAACATACAGAGGCCGTACGCGAACGAGAACACAAACCCAAAAAACGCCAGCGGATACCACTCACTCTTGGCGACTTTTCCTTGGCGCTTTCCAAAGACTTTAAGAGCCATCCCCAGAACGAGCGCTAAACAGAGCGCGTACAATCCTATCGAAGACCATCCATTTGAAACTGTATAGCCAGTTTTAAGAAGCCCGTATCCGATAAGGAATCGAACGACTGGAACCAGGAGCAATACGGAGAAGACAAACTCAAAGAGAGGCGCGGCAACAAAAATTCCGATCGCTGCGAGAAAGGCAATGAGCAATAAAAATATCATGGTGGTTATTCGCTCTTATAGGCTGGATTAAATTGGGAGAAATACGTCACGTACACTGAAGTGTCTCCAAAGGTCGCTACCTTCGTAAACAGTTCAGGGTGATCCTCGAATTTCTCAAACTGGAAAGGTCGGTTGTTCGCACGCTCAAGATTGCCCACGATAACAAAGTCGACCTTCAACTTGGTCAGCAATGACTTTGTAAGGTCAATGTCATCACTCGAGTAGATCGCCCGAATTGCTTTCTTTCGCTCCATCAGGGCCTCATTCGAGAGCCCTCGTTGACGGGTATGATGTTCCCATCCAAGGATTGTTGGGAGACCTGTGTACATCGAGATGCGCGTGAACTCTCGGTATGGGTCGCCGTGAGCCTCCAGGATCGTCGCTGTTCCTTTTATATTCTCGTTCAGCCACGCGATCACATGAGCGTCTTCTTTCACTTGAGGGAGATCGGGAAGAAACTGAACACCGTTCAAAGTGAAGTATCGAACAGGAACCCGCTTTAACGTCACAGTCGCGTAGATATTACATACGGCGCCAGCGAGATTAAGCGTTACAAAGATGACCACAAATCCTTTAAACACCCTCTTGAGGCGCTTCGATAAGACTTGTTCGAGGGCTTGGCCGACAAAAAACAGTAGGATCATCGACGAAATTCCGCTTAGAATCCACACCGCCATCCATCCCTTGAAGATGGTGTTCATTCGGTCAATTAGAAACATAAGCTCTGTAACAATGACGAGGTATGCCGGCACAGCGACAAGAAGGCCGGTAACTTTACGCTCTGGAGACTCTCGATGAGCCCACATGACAAAGAAGGCCGCGCCGATAATCAGCACGTTGTAGATAATCATCCCCCACGGCTGGTGAGTAATGCCCTTTGAAATGCTAATGAGCGGTACCACCAACGCGATTGCCATCACGCAGATTGCGCCTACAGCGCCAAGCGCGCTGTCCAATTTAAGTTGGCGAATTTTTCGCGTGCCCAGATAGAGCAGGCTTAGGGTTGTGGCGATCATCCAATACCCAAGCGCCTGAGCGTACATATACGATTTGTTAAACTCGGGCTCGTATACCCATCCCCATCCACCAGCTTGGTTAAGGTTTATTCCTCGTTGATAGAGCCACGCGAACACACCGGCGGGGACGCTCACAAGCAGAACATCCCACAAGAACGCGACAGTGCGCGTAAAGACCGTAACAAGAGCTATCTCAGCGAGGTTGTCACTACCATCTTGATGCTTTGGCGCCTGCCAGAAGGGCGTTACATGAGCGAGAGCGATGAGAAGCCCAACCACTCCACCGAACGAGATAAAATCCCACGTGTTAATGCCAAAAAGGCTTCCCAACATCGCGCCTAAGAGGCAGCGCAGCGCGATTCCCGGAGCGGCGAACCGTTGCTCGCTGCCTAAGAAGAGAAGAATACCAAGCGCCGTTACTGTAATAGTGAACGGTATCGCTATAACATGCGCGTGCAGATCAGCGAAAAGGAGCGACCATTGAGTGTATTCGAAGAAACAGGGCGAGGTGAATACACGGGTAGCCGCCCAGAACGTGTCAAAGTTTATCGGCTTACCATCGAGGATAACGATTCGAAGAAGCTCAGGGTCACTCGCGAGGAGTAAAAAAGCCGCGGCGCAGGTAGCGAACCAAATTCTTTTTGTAATCAACAAGAAAATTGAATACAGAGATGTTCCGATGAACCCAGCGAGCGTTCCGATCGCCAGGTTGTAACCGATACTCACGGGAATCCCGGTTAACTTCAGAAGTGCCGCTACATAGTAAATACCTACGTAGTAGTAGCTCATAGGGCTTCCCGCGGCCCATGGGTCTTGCGGCGGTAACACCTGATTTCGCACGAAGAATCCGAGGAAGGTAAGATCCATCGGCTTCTCTCCCCAGAAGATCTCGGGATTGCAGAATCGAACGGCCAAATAAACAAAAGAGAGCCCGAAGAATAGTCCCTCTACAGAACGTCCATGCTTGGCGAGGACACCCTTGAGCTCCGCGGGAGATAATAAGTTAGTCCGATATCCCCATACTCCCGCAAGAACGATCACCGCGAATACGAGGGTAATAAGAAGATTACCCTCCATGGTGAGTCCACATACAGAGAGAACCCAACATGTCGCGGCAAACGCGAAGAATCCACACACCTTCGAGAGCGAGTAGCCACGGTCAGGCGCATGAGGAGCCATCCACGCCACAAAAGGTAGGACAGAAAACGCGAGGAGCTCCAGAACCAGGAGCCATAGAATGAGGTCAAAAAAACCAAGTGACAGCACGTGCTACATTAACCAAATAAGACACTGAATAGACTTAAAGATCAGTACCGAAGGTTCTTCGTTGGCGCCATCCCCCTCTTTTCTCGAGGTAAAAACCTCTTCGCCGTCGGGTCATTGCGGCGAACAAGCGGAATGTGGGACTTTGCGTCACTGTTCCCCTCAACGGTGATGACGGTCTCGTGCGGCAGCCCACCAGCCAAAACGTCGTTATTTCAAACAGCTCTCATAACCAACTAATATCACAAGGTTTTAACCGACCAACCCCTCCGCGTTCCCCTTACCCCTAATTTTGAGACGCCGTTCATCAAGGTTTCTCGCAGCACCGACGACTCACTGTGCGTAGGGAGTTCGATAGCATTCGTAGGACTCACCAGGGGAGGGGACGTTCCATGACACAGTGTGTAGTAAACCGTAAGGTCACGGCCGCCAATTGGTTCTCGCTATTCCCAGCCAGCCTCGTCCTATTACTCATAGTCCTCGCCACCGTCTCCGACGTACAGGCTCAATGCGCCACGGGAAGTGGCACGGTGAGCCGAAGATTGTATGTAAGCCAGACCTTCGGAACCGGACTCAACGATTCAATCGGTGTAAAAGCAGGCAGCGCCGAGCAACTTGAAATTTGTAAAAATCTCCTTGGCGCCGTAAGCACCGCGTACGTAATTCCAAGCGCTGTTCAGACAGCCACGTTCTCCTCTCCAAATGACAATACCATCTGTTCCATGGGCGCGAATGGTAGCAAGCCGTGCATTAACGCGGCTACCGCTGGCAATCCGCCCCACATTAACTCTATTAGTTGTACATGCAGACGTACTCAATGCGCCGACGGCGTGGACAACGATGGTGACGGAGCGATTGACTTAGCCGACTTCGCCTGTGCTGGTAATGCCCTCAACAACAACGAAGCCGCCGCCTTAGCTCAATGCCAAGACGGAAGGGACAACGATAGCGATGGGGCCGCCGATCTCGCGGACTTTAGCTGCGGTGGAAACAAACAAAAAAACGACGAATCAACCCCGAAATCTCAGTGCCAAGACGGAATAGATAACGATTCTGACGGGGCCATTGACCTGGCCGACTTTAGCTGCGGGAACAACAGGCAGGCTAACAATGAATCAACTCCGAAATCTCAGTGTCAGGATGGAATCGATAACGATGGGGACGGAGCCATCGACCTAGCTGACTTCAGTTGCGGAAACAACAAGCAAGCGAATAATGAGGCCGCTCCGAAATCGCAGTGTCAGGACGGCCTCGACAATGATAGCGACGGAGCGATAGATCTCGCCGATTTCAGTTGCGGCAACGACAAACAACGAAACGACGAGACCAATCCGAAGGCGCAGTGCCAAGACGGAATTGATAACGATTCTGACGGGGCCATTGACCTGGCCGATTTTAGCTGCGGGAACAACAAGCAGGCTAACAATGAATCAACTCCGAAATCACAGTGTCAGGATGAAATCGATAACGATGGGGACGGAGCCATCGACCTAGCTGACTTCAGTTGCGGAAACAACAAG
>CANLCB010000068.1 GCA_947488865.1 Deltaproteobacteria bacterium
CGGCGCAGAGCTTCGCGGATTGGCAAGATACTACCACTTCAATAAAAGACCAGATCGCGATGCTGCAGCCTCCGCTCGGCCCGCACTCTATGGACATTGAGTACCTGGGGCGAGGAGAGGTTCGACTTTCAGGAGTGGTCGCTAGTGAGGACGCTCGAGCGCGCGCTGGTGAGGTTGCCGCTCACACCTCGGGTGTTTCAAAGGTGGATAACGAACTCTCGGTATCTTCTACAGGACGTCGATTCGAGGAGCCTTCCCGCAGAGGCGAGCGACCTGAACCTCAAGGAGAAGTTGCGCAGATTAAGCAGGCGCTACGAGATAAGGTTACGGAAGGCAGGTATGTCGTAACTCTTGAAAATTTGCCTGACACGCTCGTGATTCGAGGTACCGCCGAAAATCGTCCCACCAAAGAGCAGATTCATCGAGTCGCTTCCTCAATTTCACGCCATACGGTGCTCGATTACGTCGAGGTGCGTCCGTTCGAGACGGATGCCGCGATCAAGGAATCGATTGAGCGAATGCTTGAGAGTGAGTACCCACGGTTGATTAGAGACCTCGACGTTCGTGTGGCTGACGGTATCGCGACGATTCGGGGAGACGCCGCGAGTCGTCGTGATGTGGATAAAGTTCTGTCCTCTGTACTGATGGTGCGTGGTGTCGGCGATGTTCGCAGTGAGCTCACCGTAAGGAGGCAGCCGTATACTCGACAATCTCGATAAGGGCTTCGCGTGCTTTCGAGATAGAGGTAGGCCTTGAATTGATTGGGGAATCGTTTCAATTACCTAATACTGGTGGCAAGGAGTGTGCTCGTAGGCTAAGATCGACGAACCCTGCGACCCTGTAGGCTTCGGATGAGGCGCGTCGGCGTGGGGCTTTTTTCATCGATAGGCCTCCATGAGCGAAAAGTCTTCCCGTCCCGTAGTTGTTTTAAGGCAAGGTAGAGAGTCTGCTGTTCGGCGGCGGCATCCATGGATCTTCTCGGGGGCCGTCGCTGAGCGGAAAGGAACCCTGCAGAGAGGGTGTCTTGTTGATGTTCGAGCGAAAGATGGCGCTCTGCTAGGAGCCGGTCATTGGGGTACTCGGGGTATCGCCGTTCGGATGCTCTCCTTTCAGGAGGTTGCTGACGAGAAGGTGCTTATTCGAGAGAAGCTCCTCAATGCGGTGAGCGTGCGAGAGCGACTTGGCCTGCTTCATAATCCCTCCACAAACGGATATCGATTGGTGCATGCGGAGGGCGATGAGCTGCCTGGCCTTGTCATCGATGTGTACGGGAACACGGCGGTAGTTCAGTGCCACTCTGCGGGAATGTGGCGCCTTAAAGACGCCATTCAAGAGCTTCTGCTCGATGCAAAGGCGCTTAACCTTGAGGTGGTGGCTTTTAGGCGAGTTGAGTCGCAAATTGAGGATCCTGAACAGGGGCCAGAAGTAAGTGATCAGGCGCCGCAAGAGCCATCCCAGATAGTTTCATTTTCTGAGAACGGGTTGCGCTTTTTGGCGGACATTACAGGTGGCCAAAAGACTGGATTCTTTCTCGACCAGCGGATTAATCGTCAAAAGATTCGAGATCTCTCTCGTGGCAAACACGTATTAAACGCGTTTTGCTACACAGGCGCGTTTTCAGTTTACGCGATTGCCGGTGGGGCAGAGTCTGTTGTTTCTGTGGATGCCTCGAAGTCGGCTATCGATCTTTGTCGACAAAATGTTGTGGCAAACTTCGCCAGCGCTCCTCACCACGCTGAGGTCGCCGATTGTTTCAGCTATCTTGGGCAGATCCCAGACACTTTTGACGTGATAGTACTCGACCCTCCAGCCTTCGCGAAGCATCAGCGAGCGGTTCAGCGAGCGGTGCGAGGGTATGAGGCCATCAACACGTTGGCGCTCAAGAAGATTAAGCCAGGTGGCGTGCTCGCGACGTTTTCGTGTTCCCAGTTGATCTCGCGAGAGCTCTTCCGTGATGCCGTTATGCGCGCGGCTGTGGCGGCCGGACGTTTTGTTCGCATTGTGGACCTTCTCCATCAGGCACCGTGCCACCCTACAAGTATCTTCCATCCAGAAGGGGATTACCTTAAAGGGTTCATCATGTTCGTTGAGTAAACATCGGTCTATTTTTGTCGATCTTTACTCTTGAGCCCGCTTCGATAAGATGAACCGTGTCATTACCACGTTGTTGGAGGGGCTATGAAGTTTCATGCCGTATTGGTATCGCTTGGTCTGGCCGCGATGTTTGGCGCTCGCGAAGTGGCCGCTCAGGATTCCCCGCTTTCAGATAGAGACGGAAATGGTGTTGTTCAGCTCCTCGCGTTTGGTGACAGCATCACCTATGGAGTGGGGGATGACATTCCTCCCGGCGATTACGTGTATGAGATAACGGACTCCGGTCCTCCGCGGGGATATCCAAGTCGGCTGTCGACGTCTCTTTCAACTCCCGTCATAAACGCCGGTGTTCCGGGTGAACGTTTAATTGCTCAAGGTGCGTACCGGCTTCCTAAGCTCCTGAATGAGGAGTCTTTCGATACTGTTATCATCATGGAAGGGAGCAACGACGCGATCTTTCAAGAGGACAGCGGCGCTTATTCGCGCTCGTTGCAGAAAATGATCAACGTCGCGCGGGCATCAGGTAAGGGCGTCGTCCTTATGACCGTGCTCCTTCCGATAGGAATTCATCAAAGTCTCCAGCCTTTCACGGACGCATACTCGCAAGAGGTGAGAGAGCTCGCTCTGTTGAATAACCTGCCACTCATTGACATGGAGAGTTCCTTCATCGCCGCGTGCCCAGAGTACGCGACATGCGCTTTGTACAATCTGCCTGAGGGGCTCCATCCGAACGTAAGTGGATATGATACTGTGGCCTCCACGGTCTTGGCTGGATTGCAACGATAACGCGATAGAGGAAAAGGCGATGGCGACAGTTGGTGTAAGATTTTCTCGTTTCTGCTCTCGGTACATACTAGCTTTCTCGCTTGCCGCGTCCGCCTGTGGTGGTGGTGGAGGAGGCGGTGGTGGTGGGGGTGGCGGCGGATCCGCTAGTGATAGTGGTGTTCGCGTGTTTCACGCCGCGATTGACGCTACTCCAGTTGACGTTTTGTCGAGCGCTCGCTCCAGCAGTGTGGTTACCGGAGAAGTGTTTGCCGGTACTATGGGCTATCGCGAGCTTCCGGGAGGGGCGCAAGTGCTCTCGCTCACGCGTACGCTGACTCCAACACGAGTGATCGGATCTTTTGATATTACCGCGAATGGAGATACCGCGGTTTCTATTCTGCTGTATGGAGCTAATGAGTCGACCGGGCTGAAAGCCAAGTTGATAAATGATGATGTTCCCGCTGCCTTCGACGGCGCTGTCGTGCGTGTTGTGAATGGAGCTCTCGGCTCTGGGAATGTTTCTGTGTCACTTACTGGCGGCACTACTTTGACGGTGCCCTACGCGACAGCGAGCGAGTATGTCCAGGTTCCGCTTGGGAGTGTCTCAGTTTCCGCTTCTTCCGGAAGCGGTGCTTTGCCTTCAACGACGATCAACGCTGAATCGGATCGCGCCTACACGGTGCTGCTCGGTGGTGAGATGGGATACTATGTGGCGACGCGGACATTCACTGACCGCTAAACGGCGCAGAGATCGCAAGCTGTAAAAATTCAGAAAATAAACATTTTCCTCATTGCGGTTTGGCGCGTTAATCCCCATCTTAAGTACAAGGAATAGATCGTCTTTCATAGGACGGTCTCAATCGGGGCGCCTAGTTCAGGGAGCTCCTCTCTCCTATAGGGAGGAGAACCTGCTTTGGAAAGGAGGTGATCCATGTCGGCTATAGGAAATAATTCTGTCGAAATGGTGAAGGGGGCTCTCACATTGTGAGAGGTATCTACTCGTTCGCTTAGGCAGGGTTTAGAAGTTGGTTGGTAGTTAGTGGTTTGCTTCCTCGTCGCGGAGCTCCACTCGTGAGAGAGGGGCTCCGCTTCGATCTCTTCCGCAGAGGACAGCTTGCGTCTGTTTTACGTTCTTTCCTTCGCTAACCGATTTGTGTGCCGGTATATCCTTAACGGATTACTCAACGACCGCGATCATCTCAATCTCCACGATCGCTCCTAATGGTAGCGCGCTAACTTGAATAGTGGAGCGTGCTGGTTTGTGCCCCTCGAGTCGCTCTCCGTATATCTTGTTTACTGTCTGGAAATTCGAGAGGTCGGTCAGAAAGATTACGCTTTTCACGACGTTCTTAAACGAGATGCCGAGCCCCGCCAGTACAGTTTTAAGATTATTCATGACCTGCCCAGTCTGGGACTCGATGTCCGTTCCGACGAGTTGGGACGTTTCAGGGTTAAGTCCCACTTGTCCTGAGAGATATACGGTATTTCCCACTCGCACCGCTGGGGAGTAGGGACCGACCGCTTTTGGGGCGCCAGGAAGGGATTCAAAGCATTGAATAGTAGTTGTCATAAATAGTTTTAGAGCTGGATGTTTAAGGTGTAATAGACTCTCCTATAAACATATTCCGGGTGCATCGGGTTGAGAAAGGGGTGTATTTTCTATAGGGCGTCGTTTGGGGATGTTAGAAAATAGTGAGAGGGGGGTTGGGGCGTTCGTGTTTCGAGCAGTTGGTATTAAGATGTTTGGTATTCGACATACTAATGATAGAAAGCTACTCCTATGAAAGACTCGATACTCGTCGTGGATGACGAAGAAGATATCCGTGAATTGGTTCGCTATAATCTCGATAAGGGAGGGTTCTCCGTAATTTGCGGGGCTTCCGGTGAGGAGGGGTTGTCTTTGGCCAAGGACACTCACCCCGCGGCCATCGTCTTGGATATTATGTTGCCGGGAATTGATGGACTAGAAGTTTGCCGCCGATTAAAGGGAGACGCGGACCTTCAAAATATTCCGATAGTCATGTTATCCGCCAAGGGAGAAGAGGCGGATATTGTCGCAGGGCTCGAGCTGGGAGCTGACGATTATGTGGCGAAGCCATTCAGCCCAAGTGTTTTGATCGCCCGAGTAAGAAATGTGCTCCGCCGCTCTCAGCAGGATCCTGTTGATGGGCAGGCACTTGTCGCGATCGATGGTTTAGTGGTCGATCCCGCTCGTAGGGAAGTTTTGATGGATTCTCGACCTATAGATCTTACCAATACAGAATTTAAACTGTTGCATTTTCTCATTCGCAAGCCAGGAGTGGTGTACACGCGGGGTCAGATTGTGAACGGTGTGCATGGCGACGACTATCCAGTTACGGACCGTTCCGTCGATGTCCAGGTTGTCGGCCTTCGAAAGAAGTTGGGAGAGTGGGGGAATCGCATTGAGACCGTTCGAGGGGTTGGTTATCGGTTTAAAGGCTAGAGAGTCTTGGTGCAGTACTAAGGGCGGCATAGTGTGGTAATGCAACATCAAAACACCTCGCGCTTAGTCGTTCGTTTTTCGTTTCTGGTTGTTTGCTCTCTCTTTCCATTTATTATTCTCCTGCTAGCGCAGGAGGCCCCGCTTCGACTTCATCTGTTGGTATACGGTGTATCCGTCGCTATAGCTTTAGTAGGTGGAGCGGCGATCTCGTGGAGGCTAGAGGCGAATCTAAAGGAGATCGAAGCGGCGCTAGAGCGCTTTTCTGGTGGTGAGTTGAGCCAGGAAGAGATGATGCTTCAAGAGCCTCACTTAAGCGGAGTGTCCAAGTGGCTACACGATGTAGCTCGGCAGTTGCGCGGACGAGTAAATGAGTTGTCCCAGCTCAGTAGTGAGCAGGACGCAATCTTGCGTAGCATGACAGAGGGGGTGGTCACCATTGACTCCGAGGGGAGAGTTCGTCGGCTTAATGACGCGGCTCGGCACCTGTTAGGGTTTGCCGAGGAGTGCCCAGAAGGAAAGTTATTTGGTGAAGTTATACGGAACTCCGATATACGGAGAGTTATCTCTCGCTCGGCTGGATCTATGCTTCCTCAGGACGAAACAATTGAGGTTTCCGGTGATCCGTTTCGGATTTTGGATATTTACGGTTCCCCACTCTTTCAAGATGATGGCTCCACTTCTGGAACATTAATAGTCGTGCGTGACATGACGCGAGTGCGACAGCTTGAAAACATTAGACGAGATTTTGTCGCTAATGTTTCGCATGAGTTGCGAACACCAATCACATCGATAAAAGGTTTTGCTGAAACGCTTCTAGAAGGCGCGATGCATGAACCGGAAATGCTTCGCAAATTTCTCGGAATTATAGCTAAGCAGGCGGAGCGCCTACACGCAATCTTCAATGACCTCCTTACATTGTCTCGACTTGAGGCGGGAAGTCAGGATGAAGCTATCGACATGGCCTCTCTAAGCCTAAAAGGACTTGTGGGTGAAGTGGTTGAGTCGTGCGCGCGGCAAGCGACGTCGAAAAATACCATGGTCTCCATAGATGTCGCGGATAACCTACATGTGGTGGTCAATCCGAGCCTCGTGCAGCAGGCCTTAGTTAACCTAGTTGATAACGC
>CANLCB010000069.1 GCA_947488865.1 Deltaproteobacteria bacterium
CACAAGATCACCTTGCACGGTATCTTCACCAAGAACATGCCAGAGCTTACCGATGAGGTTGTTAAGACTCTTGGCATGGGAGTTGAGACGGTTGACGCCCTCAAGGCAAAGATTAAGGAAGAGCTTGAGAAGCAGGCTTCTGAGGAGCTTAAGAACGAAGGCCAGGGAGCGCTTTTGGACCTTCTCGTCAAGGAGAACCCCTTCAAGGTTCCTCAGGTTCTTGTTGATGAAGAGATTCGTGGCATTGTGGCTCGATACGGCTTCGCTGGTCGGGACGCTCGTCCTGAGTCCATCAATGTCGAGATGTTCCGTCCACAGTTCGAGGAGTTCGCTCTGAACCGTATCCGATGCGCGATTATCATCGACCGAGTTGGCTCCCTTGAGGAGGTTAAGGTGGAGGAATCTGATCGGGACGCTATGATTCAGCGTGTTGCTGAGCAAAATGGAACGACTGTAGAGCAGGCTCGTAAGGCTCTCTTGGATAAGAGTCGCATCATGGGCTTCCTGCTTGAGGTTCGTCGCACCAAGATTCTCGACCACCTCATGTCTAAGACAACTGTGCAGTACGTGGATCCATCCGAGCTTACGGATAAGGCGGCTTAAGTTTTTCGCCAGGATTCCTACCAGTCCTCAGAAGGGTGTGCGAAAGTAGGTTTTGCATGACACTTCTGGGGACGTTTTGTGTATAACACCCCAGGAAAATAAGACGGGTTAGTGGGGGCACTCTTTAGTCTTTTTGTGCGCCTCTTAGCGTGTTAACGTGCGCCTCGTCTAATATAGTTAGCTGCAATCTCAAGGGTTTTCCTCATGACGTATCTTCCATTTGTAATCGAGCAAACCGGGCGTGGTGAGCGCTCTTATGACATCTACAGCCGTCTCCTCAAGGAGAGAATCATCTTCCTCGGAACCGAGGTTAATGACATGGTCGCTAACCTCATCATCGCGCAACTTTTGTTCCTTGAGAGCGAAGATCCAGAGAAGGACATCTTCCTCTACATCAACAGCCCAGGCGGCGTAGTGACTGCGGGAATGGCCATTTACGATACAATGCAATACATCCGACCAGATGTGTGCACCGTGTGTGTTGGACAGGCGGCTAGCATGGGCGCTGTGCTTCTCGCGGGCGGAGCGAAGGGTAAGCGTTCGGCGCTTCCACACTCTCGCATCATGATCCACCAACCTCTTGGAGGGTTTAGTGGTCAGGCGTCAGACGTTGAGATTCACGCGAAGGAGATGCTCCGCATCAAGCACGAGCTTACAGAGATCCTCGCGCATCATTCCGGAAAGCCAATTAAAACGGTTCAAGAAGATAGCGATCGAGACTTCTTTATGACCTCGATGCAGGCGAAGGAGTACGGTTTGATTGATGATGTTTTCGAGAAGCGTGTTTTCGAGGCTAAGAAGGACTAACGCTTCAATAGGAGGCTTAACGTGAGCAAGTCTGGCGATAAAAGTCGACATACATTGGTGTGTTCTTTCTGCAGTCGTTCGCAGGAAGAAGTGCGAAAATTAATCGCTGGACCGTCGGTCTATATCTGCGATGAGTGTATCGATCTGTGTAACGACATCATCGCTGAAGAAGTGGAGACAGAGTCGGTTCTCCCTGCTCAGTCGAAGGTTCCGAAGCCGAAGGACATTAAGTCGTTCCTTGATCAGTACGTAGTAGGTCAGGATTTCGCGAAGAAAGCGTTGTCTGTAGCGGTGCACAACCACTACAAGCGACTTGAGTTGAAGAGTTCTTCAACTGAGGTGGAGATCGCGAAGTCCAATATCCTCCTTATCGGACCAACTGGAACGGGCAAGACTCTTCTTGCGCAAACGCTCGCTCGAATTTTGCAAGTTCCTTTCACCATCACTGACGCCACCACGCTTACAGAGGCTGGTTACGTTGGAGAGGATGTAGAGAATATCATTCTCAACCTTTTGCAGAACGCGGATTACGACGTTGAGAAAGCTCAACGAGGAATCGTGTACATCGACGAGATCGATAAGATTTCCCGCAAGGCTGAGAACCCTTCAATTACCCGAGATGTATCGGGTGAAGGGGTGCAGCAGGCGCTCCTCAAGATGCTTGAGGGAACTGTCGCGAGCGTCCCACCAAAGGGTGGTCGGAAGCATCCGCAGCAAGAGTTCTTGCAAGTCGATACGAGCAATATCCTCTTCATCGTAGGCGGGGCGTTCGTTGGTCTTGAGGATATTATCCGGCGACGAGTGGGCGAGAAGAAATTAGGCTTCGGAGCTCACAACAAGAAGGAAAAAGTTCAGAAGAAGCCAGAGGCTCGCAGCCTTTTGAGCCAGGTGCAGCCTGAAGACCTTCTTAAATTCGGGCTTATTCCTGAGTTTATTGGGCGTTTACCGATGATCGCTGTTCTTGATGATCTCGACGAATCCGCTCTTATCAAGATCCTCGTTGATCCGAAGAATGCTCTTACGAAGCAGTACAAAAAGCTCTTCGAGATGGAGAACGTACAGCTTCGGTTCACGGAGGGTGCGCTCCTCGCGGTGGCCAAGCAAGCGATTGAGCGAAAAGCAGGAGCTCGTGGGCTTCGCGCTATCCTTGAGTCGATCATGCTTGACGTTATGTACGACGTGCCTTCGGAGCCGGACATCAAGGAAGTCATCGTTTCTGAAGACACGGTGGTGAAGGGCGAGAGGCCGCTCGTTGTGTACGAGCACGCGGAGTCCGCGTAAGCCCCGATCCTGTTTTTAAACATCGTTTGCGGCGCGCCCCGGTGCGCCGTTTTCTTTGGTAGCGACCTGTGAACAAAGTGGTCAACGAGCCATTTTTTCGGGGGTTTCTCATTGCTCAGTTCGCGCTCTCGTTTCCACCGTGAGAAAAGCGAACTCAACAAATGTGAAATTCTTTCTATACATCCTTCATTATTGTGATTTTCCTAGGGGTCGACTAGCATCTTACTTCATAGGTGCGGAGATTCTATAGTGAGTCCAATAGGGTTACGACCTCTTCGTGAAGAAGATGTGGCCTAAAGTCTCGTTTGAGGATCATCTTGGCGAGTTTCGACATCAAAGTTGAAAAACGTCGGTTCCGACACCTGAGAGCGGTACTATCCCTTTATGGGTAGAACTGTTGAAGTTCGGTTACCTGTAGTTAAATCAGCTAGTTCTGTTGCGCGACATGGCTCGACTCGAGCAGGTCGGTGATTGAACAAGGTTAGTTAAAGCCTAAAAGGCCATCTGGTTAAAGAATGAAATCAGCACTTAACAATCCAATCCCACTCCTTCCACTTAGAGAGCTTGTTGTGTTCCCACAGCAGGTAGTTCCTCTCTTCGTTGGGAGAGAAAAGAGCGTCCGTGCGATCGAGGAATCTCAACGAGAGAACAAGTACATTCTCCTTGCGGCACAAAAAGACGCCCGCACCAGTAACCCCGGACCAAAAGATATTTACACAATCGGAACTCTTGGAGAGGTCGTTCAGCTCATTCGATTGGCTGACGGTCCGATCAAGGTTCTCGTTGAAGGAAAGGCTCGCGCTCGAATCAAGAAGTTCGTGCGTGAAGATGACTTCATGCTCGTAGATGTTGAGGAGGTTGTAACTTCGACTGAGATCACAACAGAGCTTAAAGCTCTTATGCGCTCAGTAAACGTTACCTTCGAGAACTACGTGAAACTTGGCAAGAAGGTAAATCCTGAGACGATCATGCAGGTGAACGCGATCGAGGATCCTTCTCGTCTCGCCGACGCTGTAGTTGTTCAGCTCAACATCAAGCTTGAGGACAAGCAGGAGATCCTTGAGTGCATCGAGCCTCAGGAGCGACTTGAGAAGATTCTTGGACACATGAAGTCCGAGATCGAGATCCTTCAGGTTGAGAAGCGCATTCGAAGCCGCGTTAAGAAGCAGATGGAGAAGACTCAGAAGGAGTACTACCTCAACGAGCAGATGCGCGCGATTCAGAAAGAGCTTGGAGAGAAGGACGATTTCCGTAACGAGATCCAAGAGCTTGAGGACAAGTTTAAAGCTAAGGACATGCCTGAAGAGGCTCGCGAGAAGACCGAGAAGGAAATCCGTAAGCTTAAGATGATGTCCCCAATGTCGGCTGAGGCCACAGTCGTTCGTAACTACGTTGACTGGATGCTTTCGCTCCCGTGGAACGAGACCTCGAAGGAGGAGATCGACATGGAGAAGGCTCGTGAGATTCTCGATGAAGACCACTACGGACTTGAGAAGGTCAAGGAGCGTATCCTTGAGTACCTCGCCGTTCAGAAGCTTGTTGGTAAGATTCGTGGACCGATCTTATGCCTTGTAGGCCCTCCGGGAGTAGGAAAGACCTCTCTTGGCAAGTCGATCGCTAAGTCCACTGGTCGTAAGTTCGTGCGTGTCGCCCTTGGTGGTGTGCGCGACGAGGCTGAGATCCGTGGTCACCGACGAACATACATCGGAGCCCTTCCTGGTAAGGTGATTCAGTCTTTGAAGAAAGCTGGGACAAGTAATCCAGTATTCCTCTTGGACGAGGTTGATAAGATGTCGACGGATTTCCGTGGTGACCCTTCATCAGCTCTCCTTGAGGTTCTTGACCCAGAGCAGAACGATTCTTTCAACGATCACTACCTCGACGCTGATTACGATCTCTCGAAGGTAATGTTCATCACGACCGCGAACTCGTTGCACACGATTCCGCAACCGTTGATGGATCGTATGGAGATTATCCGCCTCTCTGGTTACACAGAGCTTGAGAAGATCGCTATCTGTAAGAAGTATCTCCTTGAGAAGCAGCTCCAAGAGAACGGAGTAACGCTCGCTAACGTGAAGGTAGATGAGGGAGTATACTCCGAGATCATCAACCGCCACACTCGTGAGGCTGGAGTTCGTAACCTTGAGCGAATGATAGCTACTTTGGCTCGTAAAGCCGCGATTGAGATCGTGGAGCGTGGGCCAGACGCGGTTGTTGAGATTACTCCAGCGAACCTTCCTAAGTTCCTTGGTCAGCCGAAGTTCCGTTACGGAAAATCGGAAGAGCTCGATCAGGTTGGTCTCACTACTGGACTCGCTTGGACAGACAAGGGTGGAGAGCTTCTCGTAATCGAGACAACCATTCTTCCTGGACGTGGACGCTTGCAGATTACTGGTAAGCTCGGCGACGTGATGCAAGAGTCGGCTCGCGCTGCTCTCAGCTACGTACGTTCTCGCGCATCAGTGTTCGGCCTTCCTCGCTACTTCTACGATAAGGTTGATATCCACGTGCACGTTCCAGAGGGAGCTATTCCAAAGGATGGTCCTTCCGCTGGTATCACCATGGCGACATCGCTTGTGTCAGCTCTCACTGGAATCCCAGTAGATAAGCACATCGCGATGACTGGAGAGATCACGCTTCGTGGAAACGTGCTCCCAATCGGAGGACTTAAAGAGAAGGCTCTTGCCGCTCACCGTGGAGGCATCAAACGCGTGCTCTTCCCGAAAGAGAACGAGAACGACATCGAGGAGATTCCAGCTACAGTTCGTAACGAGCTGGAGCTCATCCCAGTGTCGCACGTAGACGAGGTTCTCTATGAGGCTCTCCGTTGCCGCAAGCCGGATGATTTCCAGGCTATGTTGGCTGCGAAGGCCGCTCGTGATGAGCTCCTCTACGCTGATGAAAAGAAGAAGGATGACCAAGGTGACCGTGAGCAGCGAGACGAGAAGGGCGCGTCCCCTGGAATCGTAGCTCACTAGACGTAATTGCTCGGTATCGGGCCAAAGACGGCCGCTTACCCTCACGGGTGGCGGCCGTTTTTTTATATGTATGTGTGTAGACGGAAAGGGCAGGGTTCCTAAGGGGCGCAGCCTTGGAGGGCCGGCGGCCCCGCCGGCCGCAGGTAAAAATGCGGCGATTTCTTTGTCCGTAGGATGACCTTACATGGAATCCCTGGAGGTCTGGCTCATAATGCTTCTCACCATATAGGACCGCCGGGCTGACCCGCTCATCGCCTATATCCCGCTAAACCCTCAGTTTTCATCGAGTTATTCCCAAGCCCCGATCAGTTGACTTTGTCCACCGCTATCGGTACATTTCCGATCCTCGCTGACGAAGAATCCTTCGTCTTCAAAGCGGGCGCTTAGCTCAGTTGGTAGAGCGTCAGCCTTACAAGCTGAATGTCGTAGGTTCGATCCCTGCAGCGCCCACCAGTTTTTCCCACTCGACGTTTGTGTCCAGGGGTTTCACCCCTCGCGCCCCTGAACGGGGCTTCACCCCGACAATTTGTCACGCTCGACGCTCTGTTCCAGGGGTTTCACCCCTCGCGCCCCTGAACGGGGCTTCACCCCGACAATTTGTCACGCTCGACGCTCTG
>CANLCB010000070.1 GCA_947488865.1 Deltaproteobacteria bacterium
CCCCCCCCCATAACAATTATTCCGCCAGAAATTCTGATTCTTCACTGGAGGGCCGGCGGCCTCGCCGGCCGCTGGTACAAATGCTACCGATCTTTTTGCGTGAGCCCGCGACATCTGTGCCCGCGGCCGGCGAGGCCGCCGGCCCTCCAGGATTCCGCGTAGCGATGGTGAAGGGGCGACAATTTTTCGTGATTGAGTTGGAGGGCCGGCGGCCTCGCCGGCCGCCGGTACAAACGCTACCGATCTTTTTGCGTGAGCCCGCGACATCTGTGCCCGCGGCCGGCTGCCTGTCCCGAGCTTGTCGAGGCGAGGCCGCCGGCCCTCCAGTGTTATCGCGTAGCCATGTCCTCCCTCCAATTGTTTCATGTGCCGGTGCCAGAGAGTTGCTTCCGCGCCGGCCTAATCCTTTGTATTCCAAACTGTTTTTTCACCTCGTGGAGATGATCCTCCTGGTGGTATCCTTGAACGTGTAGGTGGGCCGCACGAAGGCCCGCAATCGGGGGATTATGAAAGAGATCGCTGCATCACTTGGTCTTGCGAAAGTAAGTCCGGGCGCTTTCGGAAATGGTGTCATCGCGACCAAGGGGGAGATTCTAACGAGCACATCTCCCATAACCGGAGAGGCATTGGGGCAAGTTCAGTGCGCCGACGCTCAATCGTATGAGCAGGTCATCAAAGAGGCTCAGGACGTATTCCTAGAGTGGCGCAAAGTTCCGGCCCCTGTTCGCGGAGAGCTCGTACGGAAGATCGGAGAAGCGCTGCGAGATTCGAAACATTCTCTCGGAAAATTAGTCTCCGCAGAGATGGGTAAGATCCTTCCCGAGGGTGAAGGTGAGATTCAAGAGGCGATCGACATCGCTGATTTCGCCGTTGGTCTCTCTCGCCAACTTTACGGCAAGACTATGCACTCCGAGCGTCGAGACCATCGAATGTACGAGCAGTGGCATCCGCTCGGTATCGTCGGCGTAATTACGGCATTTAATTTTCCCGCGGCGGTGTGGGCCTGGAACTCCATGATCGCTGCCGTATGTGGAGATGTGGTCCTTTGGAAACCTTCGGAGCTTACTCCGCTAACGGCTGTCGCTATCAACTCCGTATGCCGTGAAGTCGCGAAAGACTCTGGCTTTGAAGGTGTGTTCTCTCTTCTCGTTGGAAGCGGCCCTGAGCTGGGTCAGAAGATGTCCGCCGATAAGAGAATCCCGCTGATATCCGCGACCGGTTCGTGTCGTATGGGTCGCTCGGTTGCAAAAACAGTTGGTGAGCGACTCGGTCGTTGCATCCTTGAGCTTGGCGGTAACAACGCCGTGACGGTTCTCCCTGATGCCAATCTGGATCTTGTGATGTCAGGAGTGCTTTTCGGAGCTGTGGGAACCGCGGGGCAGCGCTGCACTTCAATTCGTCGAGCGCTCGTGGATCAATCCATCTACGATACCTTTGTTGAGCGACTACGCTCCGCCTACAAGCAGGTTCGAATCGGTAATCCGCTTGAGAAGGGGATTTTGATGGGGCCGCTCATCAACGAAGCGGCGGTCGCGTCGTACCGAGCGGCTATCGAAAAGGCCGTTCAAGAAGGGGGCGAGGTGGTGTTCGGGGGTAAGGTGCTCTCGGGGATGCCGTCGTCCTTGTATGTAGAGCCCACGATTATTAAGGCGCACGCCGGGATGTCGCTCCTTAAAGAGGAGACCTTCGCGCCGATTCTGTACGTTGTTCCGGTTAAAGACCTCGACGAGGCGATCCATCTAAACAACGACGTCCCCCAGGGGCTTAGTTCTTCTATCTTCACTCGCGACCTTTCTTCGACTGAGCGGTTCCTCTCAGCTTCGGGTAGCGATTGCGGTATCGCCAACGTGAACATGGGAACCTCGGGTGCCGAGATCGGAGGGGCGTTCGGAGGCGAGAAAGACACCGGAGGGGGGCGCGAGGCGGGGTCTGACTCTTGGAAGCAATATATGCGGCGCCAGACGTCCTGTATCAACTTTGGCAAGGACCTCCCCCTCGCCCAGGGGATAGTCTTTTCATAGTCCTGTAAGTACCTAGGATGCATATAGGTAATGCCAAGTCACTTGATGGCGGAACCCTGCGTTCAGCGGGTTCCAATTACCGGATCGGTGTGTTAGAAAATCAGCCTCAGTAGCTAGTTAGCCCTGGTGCTGGAATTGGTAGACAGGCATGATTCAGGGTCATGTATCCGTAAGGGTGTGGAGGTTCAAGTCCTCTCCAGGGCATTCCCGTATTCCCCGCTTGAGTGAACATGGGGTAAATTGGGGGGAGTGGTACCGGAGTCTACAGTAGCGTGCGAGCAGGATGCGAAGCGCGAAACCGCAGACGCAAGACGGTTCTGCTACTTTTCGTGAAGTCAAAGGATTCTATGAAAATACGGCCAACTTTTTGCGTAGCCCTTTTGGTAATGGCATTCGTCGTTGTGACGACAGCAGGGTGCAAGCGTCGTCCGAAGGAATATGCTGGCATCGATGCGCCACAGGCTCAAGCTACGATCGATCCTTACACTCAGAACCAATAAGCAGTTTTGAGTATTCTCAGCGTACGTCGTAGCCCGCTTACATAGGATTTTCTATGGCAGGTAGTGTTCTAGCGGAAATCGAAGCGCGTGGCCACGAGCAGGTAGTCTTCTTCAATTACCCCGAAGTTGGTCTTCGAGCTATCGTAGCCATTCACAATACAGTCTTAGGTCCATCCCTTGGTGGATGTCGTATGCGACTGTATCCATCCGAGGAGTCCGCGATTGAAGATGTAATGCGCCTCTCTGAGGGTATGACCTACAAGAGTGCTCTCGCGGGGCTGCCACTCGGAGGCGGAAAGGCCTGTATCATCGCCGATCCAAAGATGACCACGGGGCGTGAAGCGCTCTTCAAGAAATTCGGAGAGTGTATCAACAGCGTCTCAGGTAGGTACATCACGGCAGAGGACATGGGAACCTCAGTTGCCGACATGATGTATGTGAAGCAAACTTCAAAGTTCGTCGCTGGCACGGATCCCAGGCGTGGAGGCGCGGGAGACCCGTCACCATGGACCGCCAAGGGTGTGTTTGTCGCTATGCAGGCTGCCGCTGAACGCGTTTTTCAAACCGGACGCAGTCTTAAAGGAAAACGAGTTTCGGTTCAGGGGATCGGGAATGTCGGAATGCACCTCCTTGAGCATTTGGCGCAAGACGGAGCGATCCTAACCGTATGCGATCCTAACGCTGGAGCGCTTAAAGAAGCCGCATCTAAGTACGGCGCTCAAGTCGTAGCGACTGACGCGATTTACGATGTGCCAAGCGATATCTTCGCTCCATGCGCGATCGGGCAAACCATTAACGAACACACGTTACCACGATTAACGTGCAAAGTGATCGCCGGAGCGGCTAACAATCAACTAAGCGATTCAAGTGTGTACTCCTCTATCACCCAGCGTGGTATTTTATATTGTCCTGACTTCGTGATTAATTCAGGTGGAGTTATTTGTGTGTGCGCGGAAGTTACCGGGCAGAGCGACAATACTCACTGGATTAAGAGCAAGATTGAGGGAATTTACGATACGACGGCGCGTGTACTCGATGAATCCGCTCGTCGTGGAAAATTCACGGAGGCGGTCGCGGTAGAGCTTGCGAAAGAGATCATCCAAGCCGCTAAGGCCGATAAAAAGTAAGTGAACAGACGACCATCCGCCGCGCGTCCACAACCAACGCCAGATCCCTTTCAGCTATCGACGAAGTTCTCGCCAGCGGGGGACCAGCCAAACGCTATCGCCCAACTAAGCGAGAACATCAGTAAAGGGGTGCGTTTTCAAACGCTGCTTGGAGTTACTGGATCGGGTAAGACCTTTACGATCGCGAACCTTATCTCCAAAGCGAATCGTCCCGCGCTGATTATCGCCCCAAATAAAACCTTAGCGGCGCAGCTCTACGGTGAATTCAAAGAGTTCTTCCCCGCTAACAAGGTTCGCTACTTCGTCAGCTACTACGACTACTACCAACCCGAGGCGTACGTTCCTTCTACTGATACCTACATTGAGAAGGATTCCGCGATTAATGACGAGATCGACAAGATGCGTCACGCCGCGACAAAAGCGCTTCTTGAGGCGAGAGACACCATCATCATCGCGTCGGTGAGCTGCATCTACGGTCTCGGCGCTCCGGAAGATTACTTCAAGTTAATGCTCTACGTTGAAAAGGGCGACAAACGACCGCGAGAAGATATCATTCGTCAGCTCGTCTACATGCAGTACAAGCGCACGGATATCGATTTCACTCGTGGTACTTTCCGTGTGCGGGGAGAGAATATCGATATCTTTCCATCCGACCAAGATAGCCAAGCGACCCGTATCCTCTTCTTTGGTGACGAGATTGAGGAGATTCGAGAGATCGATCCACTGACGGGGGCGACTCTTCGAAAAGCTGATTCGTGTAATGTCTATCCTGTGAGCCACTTCGTTACGGATCGGAGTGCCGTTGATAAGGCGATTGTCACCATTAAGAAAGAGCTCACTGGGCGGTGCCGTGAGTTGGTGGTCGAGGGAAAGGCACTGGAGTCTCAGCGACTGGAGCAACGAACCCTTTACGACCTTGAGCTTCTTGACGAGATCGGATTCTGTCCTGGAGTCGAAAACTACAGCCGACATCTCGCTGGACGCCAATCTGGGGAACCCCCTACGACCCTGCTTGATTACTTTCCGAAAGATTTCTTGCTCTTCTTGGATGAGAGCCACGTTACTGTTTCTCAGCTAGGCGGTATGTTTCGTGGCGACCGCGCTCGCAAGCAGACCCTTGTAAATTTCGGATTCAGATTGCCGTCCGCGCTCGATAACCGTCCCCTTAATCTTGATGAATTCTGGGGCAGAGTAGGGCAGACCGTATTCGTTTCGGCCACTCCGGCTGATTTTGAGCTTGAGAAGAGTCAAGGCATCGTGATCGAGCAGGTCAATCGTCCAACAGGGCTCCTTGACCCAGAGGTAACGATTCGTCCAGCGACGCATCAGGTTGATGATCTTATCGTAGAGATTCAAAAAACCATCGCCGCAGGCGAACGAGTGCTTGCTATCACTCTTACCAAGAAGATGGCGGAGGATCTCTCAGCCTACCTGCGAGAAGTTGGTATTAAGGCTCGCTACCTTCACTCTGATATTACCACGATTGAGCGAGTGGAGATCCTTCGAGGATTACGCCGAGGAGATTTCGACGTACTGATCGGCATTAATCTTCTGCGAGAGGGATTGGATCTGGTTGAAGTGAGCTTGGTTGCTATCCTCGATGCCGACAAAGAGGGCTTCCTCCGTTCAACACGCTCTCTCATTCAGATCATGGGCCGCGCTGCCAGAAATATTAACGGGCGGGTTATTCTCTTCGCTGACACGATGACAAAGTCGATGAAGGAAGCGATCGCGGAGACCGATCGACGTCGAAAGATTCAAGCCGCCTTCAACAAGGAGCACGGTATTGTGCCTCGATCCGCCACACGTTCGGAGCAGATCGCTCTCGGTGAGGCAACGGCCGAGGCGACACTTTCTGAAGAGGCGCCGAAGTATGGTGTGGTTGTTCCAGAGGAGCCACGAGAGCAGCAGAAACTTTTAGAGACACTCAAGAAACAGATGTTTGAAGCCGCCGCTCGTCGAGAGTTTGAGCAGGCCGCTAAGCTGCGAGATACGATTAAAGCTATTCAGGATGACCTGTTGAAGAGGTGATGAACCCGCCGTAGCCTTGGCGAAGGCGGGGGCCGTCGTCCCTCCAAATACAATCTCGCGAAACCATCGCCGCTTCGACGTTGCCGTCGGCCCTCCAATGTTGTCGCGTAGAGTTGTCGATCCGCGAATATGCGGCGTGGAATTCTGGAGGGCCGGCGGCCACGCCGGCCGCAGGTACGAATGTTACCGATCGCAAAATGTGACCCCGTAACGTTTGTA
>CANLCB010000071.1 GCA_947488865.1 Deltaproteobacteria bacterium
GATGTCGATGTCGCTCAAGAAACTTCGGAGATGACTCGTTTGGGGGTTCTTCAGCAGGCAGGAACGGCCATCTTAGCGCAGGCGAATTTCCAGCCTGAGCTCGCTTTGAAGCTGCTCAATCAGAGCTAGTTTTACACGATCCGGGCGCCTGACTTCGCAAAAATAATCGTCGTGTCGACGTGTTAGCTGTATCCGGACCTTGATCCACTTCCCCTATCCCTCATATAGTCTTTAGGCATTACAAGAAACCGAATCAGGTCAAAGATACCTGTGTGGTCGGGGCGCCTTCGTTTCTAGCGCCCCACGATATGGAGATTTATATGAATATCAGTCAGATCGCTGAACTTCTCGGCTCTGAGGCAAAGTCGCTCCTCGAGCATACGTGTAAAACAATCCCTGCGAGCGACATCACCGTACCATCCCCTAACTACGTTGACTCAGTGTTCGCTAACACCGATAGAAATGTACAGACGCTTCGCTCAATGCAGGCTCTCTACAGCACCGGTCGTTTGAAAGACACCGGTTACCTTTCAATCTTGCCAGTGGATCAGGGGATTGAGCATTCCGCGGGCGCGTCGTTCGCTAAGAACCCTGAGTATTTCAACCCTGAAAATATCGTTCGTCTCGCGATCGAAGGTGGATGTAATGCGGTGTGCACGACCTTTGGCGGATTAGGCCTTGTTGCTCGCAAGTACGCGCACAAGATTCCGTTCGTGTTGAAGATCAATCACAATGAGCTTCTCACCTACCCAAACAAAGCTGATGAGATCATGTTCGCGCGCGTTCGTGACGCTTGGAATCAAGGATGCGCCGCGATTGGAGCAACGGTTTATTTCGGTTCCGAAAACTCTGGCCGTCAGATTCAAGAGGTTTCAGCCGCGTTCTCTGAGGCTCACTCTCTTGGAATGGCTACAATCCTCTGGTGCTACGTTCGTAACTCAGCGTTCAAAGTTGCTGGAATTAACCACGAGACATCGGCTGACCTCACCGGTCAGGCGAACCATCTCGGCGTAACTATCCAAGCTGACATCATCAAGCAGAAGCTTCCTGAGTCGAATGGAGGTTTCAAGGCGCTTAACACTGGCGGTTCGTCGTACGGTAAGTTGGATGAGCGTATGTACACGCATCTTTCATCCGATCACGCTATCGACCTCGCTCGTTACCAGGTCGCGAACTGCTACATGGGTCGCATCGGTCTTATCAGCTCTGGCGGAGGATCGGGCTCAAATGATTTGGCTGACGCGGTGAAGACAGCTGTTATCAATAAGCGAGCAGGCGGAATGGGCCTCATCTCTGGACGTAAAGCGTTCCAGAAATCGATGAAGGACGGCGTCGCGATTCTAAACGCGATCCAGGACGTTTACCTTTGTAAGGATGTTACTGTTGCGTAACGACCTGCAACTTGACCGGCTCTTTGGAGGACGCCACGATGCGAGATAGACATGTGGTTGTGTTCTCAGGGGCGGGCATAAGCGCGGAGAGCGGGCTCAACACCTTTCGCGGACCAGGCGGTCTGTGGGAGGGAGAGCCCGTTTCTCTTGTCGCGACCCCTGAAGGCTGGAAGAAAGATCCGGCTCGAGTCTTGAAGTTCTACAACGAGCGTCGAAAAGCCGTGTTAGCGGCCGAACCCAACGCGGCTCACATAGCGTTGTCCGAACTAGAAGACATATTCAAGGTCTCCATCATAACTCAGAACATCGATGACCTTCATGAACGGGCGGGCAGCTCAAACGTGATTCACCTTCATGGAGAGATTCTTAAGGCTCGAGGAATCATGGATCCTCAGAAGACGTATCCATGTCGAGGTGACCTAACTATCGGTGACAAAGCCCCAGATGGTTCTCAGCTTCGACCTCACGTGGTGTGGTTCGGAGAGTCTGTTCCTATGATGGATGTCGCTATCAAAGCGGCCAAAACCGCCGATTTCCTGATCGTCGTTGGAACCTCTCTTGAGGTGTATCCAGCGGCGAGCTTGTTAGATTACGTGCCGCTTGATTCGAATAAGTTCCTCGTTGACCCAATGCCTTCGGGATTGACGGATGAAAGTTTTCACATCACAGAAGCCTTGGCGTCAGACGGTGTGCCCCGCGTGGCGACGCAGCTTCGTGCGCTCATGGCATAGTCCCCTTAGTTATTTTGAGAGCGGCTTGAGGTCAGTGATCTCGCACTGCACGATGACCAACGGCAGCCAAAAACTACCCTGAGCCTCTATGCGACTTATGCGGGGATGGAAGCATCGATTCATGGCGGCGTCGATATCCTGCTGGTTCGCCCCTTCTTTGGTTGGACGTTCCTGAAGCACGAAAACAATCTGAGACCACCTCTTATTATCTGACGCTTCGTCGATTGTATCTCGAAGCTTGGTGGTCAGATAGGGCCACGTGTGATCGAAGTGTAAGGCGCGTAAAGGATCCTCGATGTATCCCGCCATTTCGCCTCTGTTAAGAGTTAGCCAGATATTCGGCCTGCTCTCGGGAGAGCTAAGATGATCTAGCAAGAGATAGGTGATCTTGCCAAAATAATATCCACCGGTCAGTTCACTGATAACGACGGAATTTGGCGTAATGAAGTGTTTGAGGGATTCAACCGCTTTAATGTCCGGTGGTGCTCCATAAGACAGACGCCAGCTTTTAAACCATGCCTTCGTGTCAAAGGCGATCAGGCAGCATACCCCTATGCTCAAAGTCGCCGAGGCTAAAGTCTTTCTCCATTTGGATGGAGCCGAATGGAAGAGGCTCATCACGAATATGACCGCCAGCGAGGTGACAACGTAAAGGGCTGGCAGAAGCGTGGACATGCGTTTTGGGTACGGTTCCTTCGCGAAGATCGCGGGAAGAGTCGCGGCGATAATCCATGCGAGCGCTACGGCCATTTCTGGTCGACGTATGAATCTCACAGCGATGGCAATCCCTATCACCGCAAAAGGAGCGAGTAGCCACGGGAATATATGAGGAGAAATTCCATCAACGTCTGCTAGATAATCTTGGTGGTGAATGTACTTCGCTTTGAAAAACAGGGCAGAGAGAATATCTCCGACATGAATGAGCGCTGTGTACGCAATGGAGAGCAATCCTTGAAAAAGATTAGGCGCTTGACTCAGGCCGTTCCACAACGTTCGCTTACCCGGAAGAGTCAGCGGGTTGTACAGCATGAGCTGCCCTTCGGGATACAGATAACTCAGAGTGGGTCCTAAGACCCATAGAAGGCTTCCTAAAACAATCCACCCGATCTGTCCTCCTCGTGTTGGAAGCAACGATCGGTGTGATAACCAGAGGAAGAACGCGGCGATAAGAGGTATTGCGACCGCGCTCTGTCCGGAAGGATATTGGTGAACCGAAAGCGCCATACACAGAGCGAGAATCGCGAAATCTCGATGGCGTTTAAACTCAAACGCGCGAAGAAATGAGATGCAGATGAGGAGCGCCGGCCACGTCGTAACACCGTGAGGATGCACATCCGTGCGTCCCCATCCAATGTGAGCGTAGTCTAGAGCGACGAAGAGCGACGCCAGCAGGCCGGTCGCGTTACCGCCAACTCGTCGAGCGAAAATATACACCAGAGGAATAGTAGCGACGCCCACCATAGCGGAGGAGAGACGAAGCGTGGTCAGCGTTGTCCCATAGAGCGTGGTAGTGAGGTAGATTGGCAGATAGTAGAGGAGCCCCAGAGGTGCCCACCATTGGACCCCTCGATTCGCCACGAACATACCCGTCAGTGAGGTAGCGCTCGCCGCGTACGGAGCTAGTTCGCCCTCGAAGGTGTTAAGAATTCGATTGGCAGCGTAGATGCGAAAGAAAAGCGCAAGCAGGACGATGCCAATAAGGAGCGCCGCGTCTCTCTTACTGAAAGGTTTCTTTGCTTGAAGATTCTCGATCGATGGTTCGGTTGAGGAACGTTTGCTCAAAGCTAACGCCCAGCATGCAATTGCAGCGGCGTAGCCGATAGTACCGAGCATAATCGACTTTGCTATGAGGAGGCTGTACTCAGACACTATGGCGATGATGAGGCCAAGAAAGAATTGAGCGCGTGGCTCCTTGGGGCGTCCGATTCCTCCTAGCGTGAGCACGCACGAAATGAGGACGATCACGACAGGAATTGAGGATTGAGCGCTCGTCGTGAACAGCTCTCCAACATACGAGAGCACGTTTACCGCCGGCTCGAAGATTCCGAGGGCCATCTGCCCGGATCGGTCGTCGAGCACGGCGATACCGCAACCGAGAACGATTGCGGCAATCACGATGCTGGCAACGAACGCGCCGAGTTTGGTCATGGGTGCGCAATAACGGCGTCAAATGACACCTAACCCCTTCACAGGTATTAGATTATCGCCGAGATGCTGCCTACTCAGATAAAGCGACTAGAACGCTGTGTTTTTCGCGAAGGTGGCCTTCGTTCGTGACCTAGGAACGAAGGCCTGTTTGCTAAGTAGTTGTTATGCTTCCAAAAGCACCGCACCGCTTCCTAGAAGTAAGGAGAGCAGCTCTTGGCATCCCTTGTCTTTCAAGAACGGCTTAATCTCCGAGACCGGCACGAGCAGCTTGTTCGAGAGCATTCGAGCCAGCTCTGCCGCCTTTCCAGAAAGTTCTTGTCGCTCTCCGTTTGCGAAGAAAGAGATTGAGGTGCCCTTGTGCGTGATAAACGCCAATCGCGATCCTTCATTGCGAGAGATCGCTGTTCCATCAAGAACGGTCCGAGCTATCTGCCGAGGAGGCACTTTCAGCGCAAGTTCCTGCAGCTTCACATCCGAGTATGGCTCAGTAGTCGAGCGACCAAGCCAATCGCCAATCAGCTCATCTGAAAGGAGGGTTTCAGAGACGGCTTTTTTGATCTTTGCGACAGCGTCGGGGGAGATGGCGCCCGGAGCCTGTGGCTTGAGATCGGGGTCGGTATACCGAATTGACTCATTAACCTGAGACAGCGCGTTTGACGCAAGCTCATTAATAATCTCTCCGATCGAAGGGGCCCTACAACCAACCGATACCGTCATGCACCGATCGCCTTGCGCGATTCCGTGATGAGGAAATCGAGGGGGAAGGTACAGAATATCACCTGGCTCTAATACCCATCGGTGTGTTGGCTTAAATTTCTTGAGCAATCGAATCGGCAGGTCTGGAATGAAATCATCCTCTGGCACTGGCCGATCCTCGATTAACCACTCGCGCTTTCCAGAGGCCTGAACGAGAAACACATCAAAGTTATCAACGTGAGCGCCGACGTTCCCTTGATCAACAGCGTAGCTGATCATGATGTCATCCATTCTCCAGAACGGAATGAAGGAGAACTCGTCCAGAAACGCGTGTACCGACGGAACAAAGCGATCGACACCGTTCACTAAAACTGTCCATTTCTTTTTCGGAAGCTTCTTGAAGGTCGACGCCTTGAAGGGCCCACGTTCCATCTTCCACTGATTCTTTCCTGGCCCTTGAACGATGAGGCGCGACTCAACTCGCTCGTCACAGCTCATGCCGGCGATCTCTTCCGGAGTGATCAGGTCTGGAAATGGTTGGATAGCGCCTTTCATGAGCAGCGGACGCTTTTGCCAGTAGCGAGCGAGGAACTCCTTTTGGGAGATCTTTCCTAGAAGAGGCCATGAAAGGGTTGGTGACTTCGCCATAGTTTTGTTCCGCATTTAATCGACCCGCATGATGCCTTATCTCTCGCGGGTAGGCTAGGTCCTGTAAAA
>CANLCB010000072.1 GCA_947488865.1 Deltaproteobacteria bacterium
AGCTTTCTCATCTGGAGGAGTCCGGCTGATGCCGCTGCGTAGCCTGCGATGTCCATAGTTTATCCTTCCTAGAGAACTGATGTCTGCCTACGAATCGCCCCTAAAGCTCCAAGACGAGAATCTGCTGCCGGTAATTTCACCGAAGACTCGCGCTGACGGGTATCTTCCTCTCGCTCGATCTCGATCATCTCAGCGAGCAATCGAACACCCTCAAGAGGAATCTTTGTTTGAGCGGCAACCTGCTCAATCTTCTGTCCTTGTTTAATCATCGCCTCCGCAGCCTGGTACACCTTCTTTAGATCGTAACCAGTGGCGTTACTGCGGGGCGATTCCGCTACCGCGCGCTGTCGACGAAGAGCGTGAGGCTGTGGCTCAGAAGCCGTTAGAGGCTCTGCGTATGTTGACTGAGAAAATGTTGAAGCCTCATCGCGTACTTCAATGCGTGAGGACGATGCAGGAGCAACCACGGACTCGCTTACAATGCGCTGAGAGCGAACGACCTGTTGAGGCATCGCTTCAGCCTCGTATCGGGACTGCTCTATCTGTACCCCCTGCTCAAGTCCGCTCTTCACCTCTTGAATAAGCTTTATCGTCTCGGCTCGAGTTGTTTGAAGTTTAGAATGAAGGGTCTCCGCGTCGACTAAAGCCTTCGTGATACGGGTCTCGGATTCCTGAATGCTCGCGAGGTGGCGCTGAATGTTCTGCTCCCTGTGTATGAGCTGCTCATTAAGGTTCTGCCCCGACCGTTCAGCCTCAGAGATGAGGATTCGCAGGCTAGACTCGAGCTCTCGAGTCTGCGGTAACATTGACGGAAGGCGAGAGCTCTTAAAGGCCCGGGCTGACATAACCAAAACTGAGGCTACAAGGCCTAGGTCAACCACCAATTGCCAGATCTGTATCTGATTCATCGTTATCCTCACGTACATAACCCTGTCAAAAGCATGGCTTTTGACGCGGAACCCGTCAGGCGATTGACTCCCGCTCTCGTTCTTGCTCCTGCTAACCACTTGAATTAGCATGACGTTGCGCGAGGGCAGCTCACCACCTGGGGCTTGTATGAGATACAAAGGCAAGTCCCTTGCCAGCCGTGAAATCCACCGCCGCTAACGACTACAAAAAGGCGTGTCCGTATGTTTAAAGAGAGACTCCTCACCCCTGGTCCAACGATCATCCCTCAGAAGGTACTCCAGGCTATGGAGCTCCCGATGCTTCACCACCGAAGCGAGGTATTTAAAAAGGAGCTCAAGAAGGCGTGCGAGGGGCTACGCTGGCTTCTATCGTGGGATAACGACCCCCTCTTCTTAGCGTGCTCTGGCACTGGCGCGATGGAGGCGAGCCTCTTAAACGTCTGTAAACCAGGCGACACGATCATCACAGTAAACGGCGGAGTGTTCGGCGGGCGCTGGTCAAAGATCGCTGAACGACTCCAATTAAAAGCTCACGAGATTACCGTCGAGTGGGGCTGTCCGGTTACCGAAGAACAGGTACGTGAAGCGGTAACCAAAAACCCAGACGCTCGCGCGTTCTGCATTCAACACAGTGAAACTTCAACAACTGTACTGCACCCAGTCGAGAAGATTGTTCGAGAGGTAAAACGTCTTGCGCCTCATATTCTCACGCTTGTTGATGGAATCTCCGCCTGCGCAACGGCGCCAGTGCCAGGAGATCCTTCTGTTGTAGATATCTTCATCGCGGGAAGCCAAAAGGCGCTGATGCTTCCGCCAGGGCTCTCCGTTGTCGCGCTGTCCGCGCGCGCATGGAAAGCCGTAGAAGAGACCCCTCGCCGCTCGCTCTACTTCGATTTTCTCTTAGAGCGAAAGTCTCTCGCGTCAGGGGAAACCTCATGGACTCCTGCCTCCACATTAATCGTTGGATTGAACGCCGCTATCGAGATGTTCCGCGAAGAGGGGCTAGAGGCGATGTACAAGCGACACCTCACCTTATCTCGTATGTGCCATGCGGGAATGCGAGCTCTAGGCTGTGAGCTTTTAGCGGCTGACGCGCCGTGCCCTAGCGTGACTGGATTTATTCCTCCTCAAAGCATTGACGCGGACAAGCTCCGAACAGAGACCCGAACGAATTACGGTGTACGGCTCGCCGGCGGACAAGGCCTTTTCAAGGGCAAGATAGTTCGAATCGGACACATGGGATTCGTGGATCCATTCGATGCGATTACGGGAGTCTCGGCTATTGGGCTCACCATGAACAAGCTTGGCGCCTCCGTCGATGTGGGTGCCGCTGTGTCAGCTATGATGAAGGAGCTACAGTCATGAAATTGTCTCCCCTCGCCGAGCAAGCGGCGGAAGTTTACAAATCGATCCAGACTCATATCTGTTCTGCTTTGGAGTCATTCGAGCCCACCGCTCGATTCCGTAACGATGAGTGGCAACGAACCGACTCAAAGGGTGGCACCGGCGGCGGAGGCCTCACCCGCATCCTCTCCGGTGGCGAAGTATTCGAAAAAGCTGGAGTTAACTTCAGCGCCGTACACGGAACGATGCCAGGTTCATTCGCGGCGAAGTTGGGCGGGCCTTTAGAAGACGTACCGTTTTTCGCGACGGGCGTCTCACTTGTCATTCACCCCTACTCTCCGATGGTTCCGACCACACACGCGAACTGGAGATACCTAGAGCTTGGAGAGCGAGCCTGGTTTGGCGGCGGGTCTGACCTCACTCCATATTACCTTTTTGAAGAAGACGCTCAGCACTTCCATTCAGTGCTGAAGGGAGTGTGCGATCAACACAACCCATCGTACTATCCGCGATTTAAGAAGGGGTGCGACGAGTATTTTTATCTCCCGCATCGAAAAGAGACTCGTGGGATTGGTGGTATTTTCTACGACTACTTGGGACGAGACGAGAAGATAGACCTCGACGCGACCTTGCAATTTAGCAAAGACCTTGGATTTGCGTTCACCGAGCAATACCTACCGATAGTCGCTCGTCGAAAAGACACTCCTTACACAGAGAAGGAGAAAAACTTTCAACTCCTTCGCCGCGGAAGGTACGTAGAGTTTAACCTGCTCTACGATCGCGGCACTCACTTCGGTCTTCAAACTGGTGGACGCATCGAGTCGATTCTCATGTCATTACCAGCGGTGGTTCACTGGGAGTACTGTCCAACCGTAGAGCCAGGCTCTCCAGAGGAACAGCTCATCAACACCCTCATGAACCCTCAGGATTGGGTGTAAAGACCCGCACTTCTTCGCACAGTGGTGAGGCCCTAGCTTCCCCATCGATCTTCATCTTGAGGAAGACTCCGAACTGACTCGAAAAGCACAATCGCCCCTGTTGCTTTCCAGTCATCAGTGGTTACTATGCCGCTAGAATTTTTCTTTGTAGGAGACCTTCCATGCTTCCAACTAAAGCTTACGCCGCTCACACAGCAGCCGCTCAACTCGCCCCCTTTGAGTTCAACCGTCGCGAAGTTGGAGATCATGACATTCTGATCGAAATTCTCTACTGCGGAGTGTGCCACTCCGACATCCACCAAGCTCGCGGTGAATGGGGCGGCGAGACTTTCCCGATGGTCCCAGGTCATGAGGTAGTCGGACGTGTGGCCAAGGTAGGCTCTAAAGTAACCTCCTTTAAGGTAAACGACCTCGCAGGTGTCGGATGCTTCGTGGATTCTTGTCGAACCTGCTGCAACTGCAAATCTGGCGAAGAGCAGTTCTGCGAAAAGCACGTTTCATTCTCGTACAACGGTACCGAGCAAGACATGAAGACCCCAACATACGGCGGGTATTCGTCCCAGATGACCGTAGATGAGAAGTACGCCCTTCGCGTCTCCCCGAATCTTGACCTTAAAGCCGTGGCTCCTCTTCTATGCGCCGGCATCACCACGTACTCACCACTCAAACACTGGAAGGTTGGACCAAACAGCAAGGTAGCGATCCTCGGCCTCGGTGGTCTTGGACACATGGGCGTGAAATTCGCGAAAGCTTTCGGCGCGCACACAACGGTTATCAGCACATCCAAGAGCAAGGAAGCTGACGCTAAGCGACTTGGCGCTGACGCTTTCCTTCTCTCTACCGACGCTGAGCAAGTACAGAAGGCAGCACAGACCTTTGACTTCATCTTAGACACCGTATCGGCTGAGCATGATCTCAACACCGTACTGACCATGATTAAGCTCAACGGAACCCTTTGCCTTGTTGGAGTTCCTCCAAAGGCGGCAGAGGTTCACGCTTTCTCGCTTATTCCTCGACGTCGTTCCATCGCGGGCTCCATGATCGGTGGCATCAAAGAGACTCAAGAGATGCTTGATTTCTGCGCCGAGAAGGGAATCGTTTCTGACGTAGAAATGATCGCTATGAAGGACATTAACGTCGCGTATGACCGCATGGTTAAGAACGATGTGCGGTATCGGTTTGTGATCGATATGAAGACGCTGTAGGCCAAGCACTGGCCCCACGAAAGTTCAAAAGAGGCGGTTTCGAGGGCCCGTGATGGCCCGACGACCGGAGGTACCCGGTTGCCCTGGTCAAGACTCAAGATTTTTGCACTAGCGTGCAGATGTCGGAACTTGCTAGCCTCCCAGGGATGGCTAAAAAACCTGGGAACTTTGGCATGCACAAGCTACTCGCCTCAGTATGTGTCGCTCTTTCGTTCGCGGTACCATGCAGTGGTCAACAATCGACAGGGGTGGTGATTTGTCAGAACAAGATCTCAGGTGCGATTGTCCTTAGAGAGCGCAGATGCACACCATTAGAAGCTCGAATATCGAACATTTCAGCGCTCAAAGGTCCTCGAGGAGAAAGAGGCGCCACTGGCGAGACCGGCCCGACTGGTTCAACAGGATCTACTGGTGCGCAAGGCCCCCAGGGCTCCGATGGACCGGCTGGGCCACCAGCCACGCTCTGTGAAGCAGCTCCCTTAGATGGAGTATGTCTCGCAAAAATAGCGCCAGCTCAGGGCTTCCTTTCAGCCGCTCAAGCGTGCGCTGCGGTGGGCGCCGACCTTTGTAGCGATAGCCAATCAACGATCTTACGAAACGCCAAAGCGGTCAACTCGTCGAGCATTAGTTGGACAAATTCGTTCTCAGACAACGACGGCGGTGGATGGTCAATCGCAAACGGAGGCTCTGCAGATGATCCGTCCGCTGCCGCCCTGTACGTGGCCCCGTGCTGCCACCTGGCAACACCGACGAGAACGTCAGATCAAACCGTAGGAGGTGTAAGGGTGGTCCACGTGAATAATGTTGAGGATGCGCTCTGGTTTACAGCAGCGACAAGATGCGCCGCCATGAACGCGGACCTCTGCGACAAATCACA
>CANLCB010000073.1 GCA_947488865.1 Deltaproteobacteria bacterium
AGGGCCGAACTGTTCGAGCATTCCGCGAGAACATTTGTAAGCGCCGTTGTAGTGACCTACCTCTTCTCCAACAAGGAAGACGCGGTCGTCGCGGAGCATCTCTTCCGTCATCGCCTCTTGGAGGGCGTCACGAATCGGGATCTCTCGCACTGCTGATTGGGACTGTGAGTCGTTTAACATGGCATTAGACATAAACGTAATCCATAGCGGTTTCTGGGGCTGGGAATGGCGATTCCTCGGCGAATCGAACGGCATCTTGGATCTCCTCCTCGATTTCGTTCTCGATGCGGAGCCGGAGCTCCTTCATACCCTGAGAATCCATGGTTTCCGCGAGAACCTTAATAGGATCTCGTGAGCGCCATGCGTCAACGTCTTGTTGAGTTCTGTACTTCGCTGGATCTGACATAGAGTGACCACGGTAGCGGTACGTCTTCGCCTCGATCAGCGTTGGTAAGTGCTGTTCTCGAGCACGCTTCGCCGCGGCGTGCATTGTGGCGCGAACCGCGTAGATATCGTGTCCATCAACGGTCTCGCGAGCCATTGGGTAGGCGAGAGCTCGGATTGAGAGATCCTCTGAAGCGGCGGTTCGCTCAAGCGGAGTTCCCATCGCGAATTGATTGTTTTCGATGATGAATACGCATGGGATCTTCCAAAGAGCCGCAAGCGCGAGACCCTCGTGGAAGGAGCCGATGTTGATCGCGCCGTCTCCGAGGTACACAACGGCGATGTTGTCTTCGCCCTTGTACTTCTCGGCGAACGCGAGGCCCGCGGCGACAGGAACCTGTCCACCTACGATACCCCATCCGCCCATGAAGCGACGTTCAGCGTCGAAGAAGTGCATGGAGCCTCCGCGGCCCTTAGCGCATCCAGTTTCTTTACCGAGCAACTCGGCCATACCAGCTCGGGATGAACCACCACGAGCAAGGTAGTGACCGTGGCATCGGTAGCCAGTCATAACGTAATCAGTCTCTTTGAGGACTGAGATCGTGCCTACCGCGACAGCCTCTTGGCCGATGTAAAGGTGCAGGAATCCACCGATCTTCTTCTCGGTGTAGAGACGAGCCGCCTCCTCCTCGAATCGGCGGATGCGCAGCATCTTCGCGAATAAGTCAGTTAACACTTCATGTTCCATCTTTCTCTCCGCGTGCTAACGGCTCCGACATCTATTTATCAGCCGGTCTCAAGGATATTTAAGAGACCTTTATGCGAGGTTTCCTTGTGGGGAAGTGCCAGGCATAGGCTAAAAGTCGGATGAACGTCGTTAAAGGGGGCTCTTTGAGGAAGCCTCCTTGAGTGGGACTAGTTTACCGGAATGACTCCGATACCCGGGTCCTGACGGGGGGTTATAGCAACGAGAGTGGGGGCTGTCCACCCGCCCTTGAAGCCTGTTCGAATGCTGCATATCTGCGGCATCCCGCCCCAACCGAACCCGGGCATCATGTTGAATCTATTAAGAGTGCGTATAGCGAGAGGCGCCGTTCAAGCGTATCATTACCCCCATGACTTCCTACCGATATCTCATGGCTATCGACCCCAGCTTGACCTGTTCAGGTTGGGCGCTCCTGTCGGTGGCTAAAGGGGAGGTGCTGGCTGTTGGAAAGATTAAGAGCGATCCCCCGTCCGTGCCCCTCGCGACGCGGCTTGAGAAGCTTCAGGGCAACATCGGTAAGATCTTCTCGAATCTCGCCCTAGGGGATAGTGACGTTCTTGTGTGTGAGGCGCCGACCACCATGAAAGACCCTCACAACGCGATTAAGGTAGAACAGGTCCGGGGGCTCTTTGAGTCCGCAGGTCGTCAGAGGGGCGTTACTGTTCCAGGAAGGGTTAATCCGCGGTCTGTGCAGTACGAGGTTATCGGGCTTAAAGGGAAGCAAATGCCTCGGCTCGAGGTGAAGGCGGCGGCAGTTAAGACGGTGCAATATCTGTACGCGACTGAGCTGCAAAAGCTCGGGCTCGATGTATCGGAAAGCAGCCTCAAGAAACATCAAGATATAGTGGACGCGGTGCTGATAGGGCGCTTCGCTCTTTTGAAGGTGCAGGGAGCTCTCGACGCCGCTCAAACTCTTGAATCGGTTTTTGAAACTCAAATGAAACAGAATAGAGCCTCGTGGAGAGTTCGATCATGCGCGATTTAACGAAAGGTTTTTACAGCCTCTCTGTTTCGCTTGGGTTGTCTGTGTTGTGTGGAATTGTGATGGCGCGTCCCGTCGTCGAAGCAAAGGCGGAGGATAAAGCTCCGGACACTGCAGAGGCTTCGCACGTGGAGGAGTCCGCAAAGGGAGAGGAGGAGAAACCAAAAACACCGAAGCGAGTGCCCCCGAAGCCACTTACGCCAGAAGATCCTCGAGGCAAACCAGACCTCACGGTGTGTAGTCAGAATTTAAAACTTTTTGGAACGTTCGCGACTGTAAAAGAGCGTTCTCCGAACTACACTAAAAATGAACATACGCTCAAAGTAGAAGACTTGGTGAAGCGATTCACTACCGCGCGGTGCGATGTCATCGCGATGCAGGAGGTGATGGGCGAAACGGAAGAGGCGGCTAAGGCCGCGGTCGACGAGCTCGGCGCGGAGCTTCATCGGGTCACGAATCGGAAGTTTGCTTCGCGTGTCGCGCCACCGTCTGAAGGTAAGATGACGCTCGGGTATTTGATCGCCGAGGACCGAGCGACGATAGTTAACGCGCTCTCGTATGCCAAGGTCGATCTTCCCACGATAGGAGATAAGCAACGTCCTCGCGCTTTCCAGCGCACTCCCATGGAACTGCAGTTGGTGGTGAATAGCCGCGAGACGGAAGCTCCGAAAACGATATCGATCGTTAATTTTCACTTCAAATCAAAGCGAGGAGGGCAGTCGGATCCGACAGGTCTTGAGTGGGAGACCTACCGCATGGAGATGGCGGAAGCTCTCAGAAGGATCGTTGAATCTCGACACCAACAATCTTTCGGTTCGGCAGAGTCTCTTCTCTTGGTGCTTGGAGATAGAAACGGAAACTACGATGTCGCGAGCGCTCGAATTCTAGAAGGTTCGCTTACACTCGCAAACTTCCGCAAAGATGGAGGATGTCGATTGAGTAAGCGAGGCGTTCCTCTGTGTAAGATAGGTCTATCTCTTCCTCAGCGTTTGTTCAGTGTGTTCGCTTCAAAGGAGCGGGCCACGACCGTTCCCGGAACTTTCAGTTACAAAGGTGAGTATTCCTGGCTGGACGACATCATGATGCCGGCTGAAAGTTTGATTTACGCGTGGAAGTCCGCCTTCAAAGAAGGCGTATACGATTCGGGTGTGGTGTACGCTCCGAAAGACGCATCGGATCACTCGCTCGTGTATGTTCGGTTGAATTGGTAGGTCGTCCGCTGAATGTCGTGGCGTGGAATTCCTGGACGGCCGGCGGCCCCGCCGGCCGCGGGTGCAAATGTTACGGGTTCAAGCAGAGCGGAAAGCGGCGTTCGTACCTGCGGCCGGCGAGGCCGCCGGCCCTCCATTGATTTCTCGCATCCAGGTCGAAGGGACAATAATTTCACGCGCCGGCCGCAGGTACAAAAGCTACGTAATAGGCCATTTTGCCCTATGAGTGAAGCTGAGCGAGAACGCTCTTGAACGTATGCTCAAGGCTTTCTTGTAAGCACGGATCTCGTTGCGTGGATGTGTAGAACCACGCCTTAATCTGTTGATCGACTTCCTCGCGAGAGACCCCATTCCCGAGCGCCTTCTTTGATTCGACGATGATATCTTCAGTATTTTGAATCAGCGCCTCGAGGTGCTTTTTGACTAGGGCTCCCGTGATAGCTCCGGTGTACGAGAATCCGATTCCTGAAAGGTTAAGATTCGTGAATTTCTTCACTGAGGCTACGGCTGCCTGTAGATCCATGTCTCCTCCAGGCGCTGACAGTCCCCGTCCGTGATAGTAGCCAAAAGTCTCGTCCACAATCGCGAACTCGTGAGGAACCACTACGTACGCCATCGAGTGTTTTCGGTGGCCTGGGGTCGCGACGCAGCGAATCGTAATGTCCTCATCGACTTGCAGAGCATCGCTTTCAGTTAATACGCGATCGATAGTTAACGACTTTTGAAATTCCTCAAAAGAGACAGATGCCTGAGTCGCGACGGCAGGGAATTGCTCAGAGATTCGTTTGTCCTCCTCCCATAGAGCTCGTACCACTTCAGGCTTCTTCAAGGTGGCTTGCATAGCGGCACTGCCACACACCTGAAGAGACGGGAGCTTTTGTCTCAATAAACCGAGCCCGCCAATTCGATCGGCGTCGAGGTGGGTGATGATTACTCGGCTAACTCTTTCGAGAGGAAGGGCGAGTCGTTTGAATCGATCGGAAAGGGCTCCAACGTGGGCTGAGCAGCCAGGATCACTCAGGGTAATCGAGCCATCTTCGGCGACAACGGCGTAACGGCAGGTAGCCCCGAGAGCGATAAGGTAGAGACGCTCATAGAGAAAGCCTGAAGAACGAAGGAGCATGGCAACACCACGAGAAGTAGACCGTACCAACTCTGTCCTGCACCCAGACGGGGAGCATGGCAGAGCAGATTGAGTGATAGTCACACAGAGGGTGGGGCTACACAAGAAACGAGAAGGGGATTTGCAAATCTCCGTCGGTCGCGTCCTTCGGCTCGAAAGAGATAACGCCCAGCGCACAAATACAAAAAAGCGCGGCCACCGATTGGTAGCCGCGCTGAAAATGGCAACTTTATAAAAGGACCGGAGGTTATCCGTTAGCGACAGCCTTCTTCTTGCTCTTTGGAGCTTTCTCAGCTGTAGCGAAATCCTCTTGGTTTGTGCCGTCCTGAGCTGATTGCCCAGCGCCGATTCCGCAGGAATCCATAATGAGCGTGCGAATCTCTTTCGCCATCTCTGGGTTCTCACGAAGGAACTGCTTGGATCCCTCACGTCCCTGACCAATACGCTCACCCTTGTAGCTGAACCAAGCGCCGGCCTTGTCGATGATGCCCTTGTCGCTACCGATATCGATAATCTCTCCGAGGAGGCTTACTCCCTCGTTGAAGATGATGTCGAACTCAGCCTCACGGAAAGGAGCGGCCACTTTGTTCTTAACAACCTTCACCTTCACGCGGTTTCCTGTAACGTCATTCGCGTCCTTGATAGAGCCGATACGGCGCACATCAAGTCGAACCGACGCGTAGAACTTAAGCGCGTTACCACCGGTTGTTGTTTCTGGACTTCCGAACATAACACCGATCT
>CANLCB010000074.1 GCA_947488865.1 Deltaproteobacteria bacterium
GCCTATGGCGCGAAAAAATTTGTTGGGAGCGAGCAGCCGAGCGACTGATGAGCCTTGGTGTGGAGTGCCGAGGGTGACGAGGCGTTGAAGCTGAGTCGGCTCGGGGTGCGCTTCCTCAAGAGCCCGAACGATCAATCCTCCGAGAGAGTGTCCTATGAAAGACGCGTGTTCGTCGCGGGAATGCTCGGTAACGAAACGTGAAAGATTCTGCGCCGCCTCACGCAGAGAGAGTTTGCGCGAGGGGTATCCAAAAACATGCACGTTTGATTGTGGTAGAAGTTTTCGCACACGTCGTGCCATGAGCCACATATCGTGACGGGTTCTTGTGAAGCCGTGGACGAGGAAGATGTGGGGTGAGGCGGGCATGGGTTAAGTATGCGCGTGGAGGTTGGGGTGGGGCAATGAGGAATGGGGGACGGGGTGATTAGTGGAGATCGGGCGGGGAGTTTATCGCCCCTTTGACGTGATTGCGGCGGATTAATGGAGGGCCGGCGGCCTCGCCGGCCGCGGGTACAAATTTTGCGGGGACACGTTAAACGATTGGTGACATTCGTACCTGCGGCCGGCGAGGCCGCCGGCCCTCCACGGGGGTGTGAGATTTGTACCCGCCGGCCCTCCAAGGTTGCGAGGCTTTAATTCTTACGAATTCGCAACCAGCCGCGAGAGGTCAACAGGCTTGTAACTCGACGGCTTGCGAACTTTTCCGCGCGCGTCTTTTCCTACCGCGAAGAACTCTCCGTCAATGTCGAGTACCTGTACTTTCGCGACCTCTGACGGCCATGAGATGTCTTGTCCGCAATCCCATTCACTCTGTGCAAGCTCTCGCTCGCCACCCGTCCATGTTGGAAGGGCTACGAATTTTTCAAGATTGTTGTCACATACCAGCTCAAAAGCGTGCTTAAGCGGAATGCCGAACGCGCACTCGTTCCAGTACATTGTGTAGGCGACATCAGCGAGTCCATCGACCATCTCTTCGGAATCGGGATTGTTCACGGGCTCGTAGGTAACGGCCTCTGGATCGGTGAGGGGAGCGCCGTTAATATGAGGAACTACTCCAAGGCCACGAATCACATATTCAAGCACCTCAGAGAGGAGGAGCTGCGCGCCGAGAGCGCGTGTTTTTGGGTCGCTGCCCACAAGGCGCTGTTGAACCCCCTGTCCGGCAAGCTGCATGAATTTTCGAATCTTGGCTGAATCCATTTTCTCCTCTCTTCGGTATGAAAATCGCCGCTTTTTATACCCTCACATCCACCTAAGAGGAAGGGAAATAGACGGTCTAATAATGGTTATGTCCTCGGGGTAAGCCGTTGAAAGGAGGTGGCTACATCGATGGTTTCAAGCTTGGCTCTCGTGACTAACGCTCCCATTTATCAAGGGCCTTTTAACCAACGCCGACCTTACCTCACAGTCATTTTGAAGGGGGGCATATGGTAGCGACAATTCATTGGTTCTCAGATCCGAGTAAATTACCGGAGCTTTCGGAGAAATTCGTCCAGGAAGTTTTTCCGCGAATTCAAGGCGCTCTCCGTCATAAAGATGTCGCGCCTCGCGATAATTTTGCTTTCGACGCGAAGTACCTCTGGGTTATCGCCGCAGGCTCTTTGGCGGTGAACTACGATGGTAAGGAGATATTCTCTCTGGAAGCTGGCGCTGTGCTTGGGCCCTGGTTCAATCCGAGCGAGGATCTCAGCCTTATAGCCGAAGGGGATGGCTGCCGACTTGAAGGGTACGAGAACGTCGATGTGAGTAGGTTGTTCATGCAAGATTCGACTGCCCTCTATGCTTGGAGTGCAATAGCTTCAGCCGCTGGGGCGCACTATTTTTCACTCTTCGCGAATCTCAAAGCGCGAAGCGTTCCACCCGCTCCTCAGTACCGCTCGTTCAAGACAGGAGAGTTCATTATCAAAGAGGGTGAGTACAGCCATGAGGTTATGTGCCTTGTGGACGGCGACGCTGATGTGATCGCGCACGGCGCAAAGGTTGGAACGGTGAAACCTGAGGAGATTTTTGGCGCGCTCGCGGCGTTAACCGGAGCTCGTCGCATGGCGTCAGTGGTCGCCAGCAAGCCAACGGTGTGTATGGTGTTCGAGCGTGATGATTTTGAGGATCTTCTTCGATCGCACAGCTCTGTGATGTCAAAACTTGTCGAGGACATGGCTCGGGCGATGCATGAGGCGAATGCCACCATCGCTGAGTTGGGTACGAAGAAATCGAAGAGTTGGCTCAATTTTAGAGATTTTAGATAGAAGAGGTGGGCCGACATCAAAGGAGATAAATCCTTCTGTGTAACGATGCGGCCCGAGTTTTCACTAATCACATGGTTCCTGATTACCAACGGAAGGCGCGAGACCATCGTTGGAATTGGTTCCAAGGATTCTTATTCCCACCACTGAAGCCGTATAACGGTCTCTTAATGTCGTTGGGGTTCCAGCCGGGAATGACGTAGCCAGGGCCGTTTCCTCTGCGACCTGGCTGGTTAGCCAAGCCGTAGTAGGGGCCTTTGACGTCGTTGGGGTTGTAGTGAGGAATGCCGGACCGGGGAGCACTGATGTTGCCGTAGTATCCCGCGCTGGGTACTTGAACGGCTACAACAGGGGGGCTCCCAACTTGTACGGAAACTCCTTGAGGGGCTGGTGGAGGAACAACTTGTCGTTGTACCACCACGGGGCGTCGAAAGCAGATGTCGTAGACGTCCGCCTCACTTGGAATTGCTACCACTCGATTCGGGTCCTCATCGGACTGAACGGTCGGCTTGGGCTTTTCTGGTTGTGGCATCGGAGGAGCCGGTGGTTGTGGAGGAGCTGGTGGCTGCCCCACGAGACCTGCCCGGTGTTGCTCCGAAGCTTGCTTCCGGAGCGCTGCCGCTTGAGAGCGCAGCGCAAGCGCTTGCTCGTTGACTTGACCGGGGGTTGCCCGTTCAAGTTGTTTAGCAAGCACGTCGAGCTTTCGAGCCTCTTCGTCCTTGGCTCGCCGAGCCTTGTTCAAGGTCTCCAGCTTTGCTTTGCGCTCCGCTTCGAAGGCAGCTTTTTGCGCCTTCAATTGAGCTTGGATCAGCAAAGCTGGATCAATCATCGGCTTGGCCATTGGGGGCGGAGCCTGAGCGAGAGTCATTCCAACCAACAGAACACAAAAGTGCATGATGCACCTCCTTCGTGAAAACGCCGGTCGCAAAACGTTTGCAAACCTCTAGCGCCTCAAAAAGCACGTGTGCTGGTTGAGGCGCTAAAGGCTGCTGGTGAACCTAATCCTTTGATGTCTTACCCATATGAAATTGTAATGAGCGCACGGAATGAACCGCTCTACCGTTATGGTAGGGGTTACCTGCACTGTATACAATCTTCTGGGTGTTATGGGGGAAAAAGTCGGGCGGGACAGTCGGGATGTGTTGGGATCTGTAGGGAGGCGTTTCCCGTGAGATTTGTACCCGCGGCCGGCGAGGCCGCCGGCCCTCCAATACAATCGCGTGAAATTTTGACCCTTCGGTGTCGTTTCGTGGAATTCTGGAGGGCCGGCGGCCCCGCCGGCCGCCGGTACGAATGTCTCGGGTTCACACACAACAATCGGAACGTTTGTACCCGCGGCCGGCGAGGCCGCCGGCCCTCCAACGGGGGCCCCGGTTTTTTTTGACTTCGCGCCTACCGCGGCAACACAACCCGATACTTCGCCCCGAGCTCTTGATACCCTTTCGCCGATGCGATGAGGCTCGCCTCTTCGTCCGGTGTAAGTGTTCGAATAACCTTCCCCGGCGTTCCCATCACTAAACTTCTGGGGGGAATGATAGTGCCCTTAGGAATGAGTGTATGCGCGCCAATAATTGATCCTTCTCCAATCACCGCGTTGTCGAGGATCGTGGCGCCCATTCCGATGAGACATCGGTTTTCCACAGTGCATCCATGAATGATAGCGCGATGTCCCACGGTAACATCTTCTCCGACTACCGCCGGATTCATGCCGTGGCTGGTGTGAACGAGCACGTGCTCTTGAAGATTTGTTCCTCTGCCGATTGAGATGCGCTCAATGTCTCCGCGAAGGACGGCGTTAAAGAATATCGAGACGTTCTCGCCTACGGTTACATCGCCGATGATCCACGCGTCTGGAGCGACAAAAGCTGAGGCGCTGACTTGCGGGTTTTTCTCGTTGAAAGAAATGACCGGCATGTGCAGCGCCTCTTGATGTGCCTAAAGGTTTCGCTTTATCCGCAAACCGCGCGTACTTCCTCAACGATACGAGCGACGCTTGGAAGAAGAACAACCTCAAGCGCTTTCGAGTACGGCATTGGTGCTTCGAGTGTGGACACCAATCCTACAGGAGCGTCGAGTTCATCGAAGATCTCCCGAGTGATGAAGTGGCTCATGAAGGCGCCGTAGCTTCCGATCTCGTGTTGCTCTTGAACGATCACGCATCGGTTGGTCTTAGCGACAGAGGTAAGGACTGCCTCACGGTCGAACGGTCGAAGGGTTCGCAGATCGAGAACCTCAGCCGAGATTCCCTCTTGAGCGAGTGCTTCAGCGGCGTCAAGAGTCAAGAACACGTTCTTTGACCATGTGATAAGGGTAACGTCAGTTCCTTCGCGCTTAATGTCCGCCTTGCCGAGAGGAATGATATATTCCTCGGTTGGGACTGGGCCTCGCTTACCGTAGGTAAGCTCGGACTCAAAGAAGCACACCGGATTGTCGTCACGGATGGAGCTCTTAAGGAGTCCCTTCATGTCGTACGGTGTTGATGGCGCTACAACGATAAGACCAGGTGTGTAGGCGTAGAACTGCTCAAACGAGTTGGCGTGCTGCGCTCCAAGCATGGACGCCGCTCCTCCCGCTCCTCGGAATACGATAGGACAGGAGAGTTGGCCCGCTGACATCATGCGAGATTTTGCCGCGGTGTTCAGGATCTGGTCGATCGCGACAAGCGAGAAGTTAAAGGTCATGAACTCAACGATCGGTCGTAGTCCCGCCATGGCGGCTCCGATTCCGATGCCCGTGAATCCATTCTCGGCGATCGGCGCGTCGATGATTCGCTTAGGGCCGAACTGTTCGAGCATTCCGCGAGAACATTTGTAAGCGCCGTTGTAGTGACCTACCTCTTCTCCAACAAGGAAGACGCGGTCGTCGCGGAGCATCTCTTCCGTCATCGCCTCTTGGAGGGCGTCACGAATCGGGATCTCTCGCA
>CANLCB010000075.1 GCA_947488865.1 Deltaproteobacteria bacterium
CTCGTCAATCGCGTAAAAGAGCGCTCCAAGGCGCCCCACCGGATCTTTAGGCTCCAAAGCCACGATCGACTGCTCTACGCTTGACCCATCCCGAACAAAACTTTCTGAGGCGATGCTTAAGGGCGCGCTAAACCACCCAGACTGGACGCAGTAATCAAGTGCCACCAAAAGCAGAGTGGCCATGATTGCACCAAGGACGATAGGCTTGCGCGAGAGATTCCCCGCGCGCCCCTGTTCTGCCACCGCGACTTCGGTGAGCACTGCGGGAGGGACCGCGACAAAATCAGCGGCGCGAAATGAACTCGTAACCTTTCGCGGTCTACCTGAAGAGTCTTTTTCGACTGTAATGTTGAGAGGCTCTAAAGCCGAGCGTAAACTCCGCGATTGCTCAGATTCTCCCACCTCATCGAGACGACTCACCGTCAGAACCGCGGACTCTTCAAGGATACGACGAGCCGATTCAGACAGAGACCCGGCATCAACCGACCGAAGGAGCGATTCCATCGGAGCCGCAAGAAGTGACACAGGCATCGAGAACCCGCCGAGATGGCCTCGAATCCACCACGCGCGAGCCTCTACATCAGTACCCTCGTGCGACAGCGAGCCTTCGGCGCGACGTACGATCTCTCGCCACTCACGCTTGTCGGCCAAAATTTCGTATTCGCTCTGAACTCGCGGCGGAGCAGTATCTCCCAAGGTCCAGCTAGATGTGGCGTCCGCTGAAAGATCGGCGCACATCTCCGGAGTAGGCGCAGCCGGCACCCCAGCCAGGATAGCCCCTAGACCTAGGTCGATGCGCGTCTTGTTCTTCTCGTTCTCCGAAACCATGCGAGTGTGTGTTCGCTGAACGGACCTAGATGTGGTTAAACCCTTTTACATCCCTAGGCGTTAGCGCCATTGTCATAGTACTATCCTACCGTTGCTAACCTGCCTACTGAAGGGGAGTCTAGGTTTTTTATATGACGAGGGTGCCTATTCAAATTCGTAACCTAGTAACCATAATAACGACAGTCATTCTAAGTGGCTGTTTTTCCGTAGACCTTCCCCCTCAAACACCGCCAGATGGGCTACGTAAACTAACTCAGCTATCTGATGTGAACCTTCCCGTACGGATATCAACCGATGGCTTAACCGACTCCCGTCGAGGCTTTCAGTATCTCTTCATGGCATTGCCAATTAGCAGGGTGCACACCCCGAACCTGGCAAACGACGCCCTTACTCAACTCTCCGTAGCGGGTGGCTTACGAGGATACTCATTCCGTCTCTTGAACGACAACGAGACCACGCCTTTGTATCTTGATCTGCGAATAACGGACGCATCCGTCAACGGCTACGACCTACTATTCATTCGAAAGCCAACCTCAACAGTGTCGCTCGACGCAAAGCTGATCGAGAGCGGAATAGTCAAAAGGGAATGCTCCGTCACCCAATCCGCAAGCAACACCTCTCATTTCGCGTTCTCTGCGGAGCTTCAGAGCGCGCTTGGTGAGGCACTGCTACAATCGAGTTACAAGGCGCTCGACTGCTTATCCCTCGGCGCGCCCTACTCTTCTGATGTCGACTCGATCGTAAAACCATGAGTAGGAAGAAGCCTTCCGTTGTCGCGCTCGCGGTTATTTCAGAAGGGCTTCTACTGCTTCTGGCGTACACCATCGCGTGGATCACAAAAACGCCGATCGTATGGAATGTATCCACATGGGCGTTGGTCATGGGCGCTCTCTGCGCGATTCCGCTCCTGATCGGAAACCACCTCCTCTGGATGTGGACCGAGAAGCATCCCGCCTCAATATACGCGCGCTTCAGTCGCGAGGTAGTGCGACCACTCTGCGGCATGGTGACCACCAGAGAAGCTTTTTATATAGGCCTCTTATCTGGGATTGGAGAGGAGGTGTTCTTTCGAGGGGCGCTCAACGACCTGCTTATGAGCTACGCCGGCGCTTCCGCAGCGCTCGCAGTATCAAGCTTTCTTTTTGCCTACGTACATTTTATCGGGAACGTACGGCGCTTTGGCGGGATGATCCCGCTCTACACTGGGGTTGGAGCGATCTTATGGATCATCTGCCAAACGACAGGATCATTAGCCGCGGCGGCGATGACGCACGCCACATACAATTTCTTCGCCATCGTGCTCATGAAATACCTCGACAAGCGCGAGACGGACCTGACAACGACTACCGACCAAATATTCGACGAGCCTCGCGAATCGCCGTAACAACAGACACAACATCGGCCTTACTCGAATACACTCCGAAACTCATGCGAATTGTAGCCTGCACCCCAAGCTTCCGCAGTGCTGGCATCGCGCAGTGATTTCCAGCGCGAACCTGCACATTGAACGTATCCGCGATGGTGGCAAAGTCATGCGGGTGAACGGTGTCCAAGGAGAACGAACAAACGGATGTCTGGTGTCCGCCGTTTGTGGCAGGTCCATACAAAGTCACACCAGGCTCACCTCGCAGCGTCTCCAGTGCGAAGCCAACGAGCTCCACCTCGTGATGATGAACCTCCGTCTTGGAAAAACGGGTAAGGAAATCCGCCGCCGCGCCAAGCGCTATCGCCTCAGGGAACGCGGGAGTGCCCGCTTCAAATCGCTGAGGAACCTCGGCCCATCCAGAGCCCTCGACGCTTACATACGAGATCATATCCCCGCCGCCTTGAAACGGCTGCATCGCCTCGAGCCGCTCAGGCCGTCCGTAGAGAACCCCAATTCCCGTTGGGCCGTACATTTTGTGCCCAGAGAACGCGTAGAAGTCACACCCCAACGACTCCACATCCACACCGAGATGCGTTATCCCTTGCGCGCCATCCACTAAGGTCATCGCTCCCGCATTACGAGCGATCTCAACCACCTCTTGAATCGGCGTGACGGTACCGAGCGAATTAGCCAACTGAGTAATAGCCACCATCTTAGGTTTAAGGGCAGCGACCTTGGCTCGGTAATCCGCTATATCCAGTTCGCCCGTAGCGGTAATTTCGGTAAAAGCGATCGTGAGCCCACGACGCTTCGCCAGAAGTTGCCAGGGCACGATATTGCTGTGGTGCTCTAACAGAGAGAGCAAGATAACGTCCCCAGGATTGAAGAGGAGCTCGCACCCATACGCGACCAGATTAATCGCTTCGGTGGTGCCACGCACAAAAACGATAGAGCGCTCACTCTTGGCGCCAATCATACGAGCAATCTTCACGCGAGCTTGATCATACAGCTCAGTTGCGTGGGCGCTTAGCCTGTACGCTCCTCGGTGAACGTTAGCGTTGTGGTTAACAAGCACATCCCGAAGACAGTCGATAACTACGGCTGGCTTTTGAGTAGTTGCGGCAGAATCGAGGTAACACCCTCCAGGACCTTCCGTGAAAAAAGGAAACAGAGATCGAACGCGATCTCCTGGATGAAGCTCTCCTTGACTCTCTTTCGTTGTCACTTTCTCTAAACTCCTACACCCGACTGCGCAGGATTGAGGCGTCAGGGTGAACATATGCTGCGGGAACTTTCCGACCAAGCACGCACTAACTATACGTAACCCCTCGAAGATACTCAATTGGGATAGACCCTTACCCCAGTCAGATTATCGAATTTGAATGGCACAACCAGCGGTAATAGTTGAAGGCTCTAGTACAGATAAGAACCCCTAACTACTGAACTGTACTTTCTTTAGCGAGCTGAAAATAATCCTTGACCAGCGGGGATCCGGCGCATTATTGTGCGGCTCCGGTTTTTTTGAGGGTTTAGTCTCAAAAGGTCCAAACGTTCATTTGAGCGTGATTCATACAATCAGCCCAGGCTTTTAAGTTAACAGCCCAGGTAGCGTAGTTAAATACGGCACGCGTGATCACCGACAGGGATCATGGGCGGACGAAGTGAATCAACTCAAGATTCTTTTGATGAATCGAGAGTCAGAGCTCAGAGCTGAGGCCAGGAGAGACACCGACTCCAAGAACTCACTTTATGTTCAGGTAATGTATCCCATTATCGCGAAATAAAGGGTGACCCAGGTCATAGAGAAAGATGGACTCGGTTGGTTTTATACGTTGTCGTAACGGGCAACGGTGTGAGGTCTGACCGTTCAACTTTGAGCTGAGCCTGAGAATCGGAAACGGATTCCAGAAACGGCTACAACAGAGCGAGTAGTTTAGCGCTCAACGTCGGTCGGAAATGTTTAACTTTTTGATGGAACAATCGACATGAAAGGCTGGTCAAATTCTGACGTTCCCACCCCTGGTGCTGCGATCCCTGAGCTGCGTTTACTTGCAGCGGTTCTTCAACGGGCGATCCATGACTTCATCGGTGGCGAAGGAGATGTTCGCGAGGGTGCACGTTCTTGGTTGATGGACGAAGAGCCAACAGACGCACCACTATCCTTCAAGTTTATCTGCGAGGCACTTGACCTCGACGGCGACAGCCTTCGTAAGGCAATCGGACGACAAGCCGAGGCTCAACTTCGACAGTACGCTGCCTCAGACGCTATCGCATAACTAGAAAGTTATGAGCGATAACCTTCATTAGGGCCCCTCGAGGGCCCTAAGTTTTTCCCCTACCCTCAAATATTTTCCGTCCTAACATCCAAAAATTTAGGGGCAAGTCCCCTGTCATATCGCGCTGTTAAGTTTTTGCTACTTTCGGGACGCATTCGCGGAAGCGTATACTCGTAATTAAGAGCACGGTGGTCTCGGGTCGAATCGCCCCGTTAGGGCATCGAAACTCTTAGGCATTAGATTTAAACCCTGCCAGGCGGGCGCTCGTGGCGTCCGACCACAGGGGTTGTGTTACAAATTGTACGCTCCACTCGTTGTAGGAATGGGGCAACAAAAGGAATATTGGTGGCGCATGCGCGATGGAGAAGCTAAAGGAAACAACCCGACGCTATGGGAAAAGTTCTTGGCCGACCTCGATGAAAAGCTTCAGCTCGGTCTGCTCGATCGGTTACGAAGAACCAAAGCCTACCACTTTGAATCAGACACGCTTATATTAGAAGCCGGCTCACCAGAAGATGAGGCGTATCTCAAGAAGCCAGCTACCTTCACCCAACTTGAGCTCTTAGCCCAAGACTCCACAAAGGTGCGAGAAGTTAGGCTTCGTTCATCCGAAAGCTAGGCAACGTAACATAGTACCATGCAAGAC
>CANLCB010000076.1 GCA_947488865.1 Deltaproteobacteria bacterium
GAAAATCATAAATCCCGATCCTCAGATACCTGTCGTTGCCAGCGTTCCGCACAGTTCGAGCTTCATACCAGAAAATGTTCGGGATCAATTTTTGATCTCTGACGTCGAGTTGAGAGAAGAGAACCGAAAGCTCGTGGATTGGTTCTGTGACGATCTCTACTCCCCGATTGTGGACTTGGGGGGGGCGTTGCTCGCCTTTGGAGCGAGTCGGTTCGTCTGTGATCCTGAGCGCTTCGAGGACGACGCGAAGGAGTGCATGTTCGCCCAAGGGATGGGAGTTGTGTATTCGCACGGTACGGCGAGACAACCAATTCGCAGAGCGCTGTCTCACGAAGAGCGTGAAACGCTCTTGAGCGAGTGGTATCGACCGTATCACGCGGCCCTGCTGGAGCAGGTATCGAAAGTTGTCGACAAGTTCGGTCGTTGCGTCTTTATCGATTGCCACTCTTATCAAGAAAAGGCGCTCCCTTATGAGTTGGATCCAGAGGCCGACCGAGCGGACTTTGTGTTCGGTGATGATCCATCTCACACCCCGCAAGGATTAATTGAGTCAGCGCGTCAGGTTGTTGAGGCGGCGGGTTATTCGTTTGGTCTCAATCGACCGTTTGCGGGCACCGTAGTCCCGCTTGGATTGTACGGTGATTCTCGCGTCATTTCGTTTATGATCGAGATTAACCGAAAGACGTACATGGACGAGCAATCTACGTCGCGCAACGAGGGATTTGAAGCCACGCAGCGGGTGATTGGGGCGCTCGTTCAGAGAGCGCTCGCAGGGGCTTGGTAGCTCTTAGCTTTGCACTGAGAGGTATTTTAGCACTAGGTAATCGTCGATTCCGTACTTGCTTCCCTCTCGACCAAAGCCTGATTCTTTAATGCCCCCAAATGGAGCCTGCGCGGCTGAGATGGAGGTGTCGTTGATACCAACCATTCCGAAGTCGAGGCGTTCTGCCAGCGAGAGCGCGCGGTTCAAGTTGGTGGAGTAGAGGTAGGCGGCTAGTCCATGCGGGGTGTTATTAGCGAGCGCTATCGCCTCTTCGTCGTTCGCGAAGGTAGCGATAGCGCAGACCGGACCGAATATCTCCTCCTTCCAGATCGACATCTGAGGAGTGATGTTCGAAATGACCGTTGGCGGGAAGAACGTCGAACCGGCGGGAGTCGGCGCGGGGGGAAGGTTTACTTTCGCTCCTTCGCGAGAGGCGCTTTCAACTAGTCGAGTGACTTTTGCGAGAGCGTCGTTGTTGATGAGCGGTCCGATATCTGTCGCTGAATTCATGCCGTCACCAACAACGAGTTGCTTGGCTCGTGTGATAAGCGCGTCAGTAAATTGAGGGGCGACCTTTTCATGTACGAGAAATCGGTTGACGCATATGCACGTTTGTCCAGCGTTTCGAAATTTTCCGAATACCGCGCCCTCAACCGCTTTTGAGATATCCGCATCGTCGCACACCACGAGTGGGGCGTTGCCTCCTAGTTCGAGGGTGAGTTTTTTAACGGTCTCGGCGCTCTGTCGTATAAGGATTTTTCCGACCTCTGTGGAGCCTGTGAAGGTCACTTTGCGCACCGTGGGTGAGTGCATCAACGCGGCGCCAATCATCTCGGCATCGCCCGTGATGACGTTCACAACGCCAGCGGGAATCCCTGCTTCTAGTGTGAGGGCCGCAAGCGCGAGAGCCGTAAGAGGGGTTTCTGGCGCTGGTTTGGCGATAAAACTGCATCCCGCCGCGAGCGCCGCGGCCATTTTTCGCGCCAGCATCGCAAGCGGAAAATTCCACGGAGTGATGGCGGCAACTACCCCAATAGGTTGTTTAATCACCATGATTCGCTTTGAGTTTGAATCGGACGGAATAATGTCGCCATTGATTCGAACAGCTTCTTCCGAGAACCATCTGAAATAATTGGCCGCGTAGGTAATTTCTCCGCGAGATTCCGCGAGAGGTTTGCCCTGCTCCGCTGTGATTGTAGCCGCGAGGGTGTCGGTGTGAGCGATTATTAAATTCGCCAATCCGAGAAGGAGATCTGACCGCTTGCGGGCGGGGATCTCTCTCCACAGCTCGAAGGCTTTTCCTGCCGAGTCGATCGCCGATTGCACGTCACTTTTTGAGAGTGACGGGACGTTCGCGAGTAGTTTTTTTGAGGATGGATTTGTGACTGGAGTCGTCTTTCCATCCGACGACGCACGCCACATTCCGTTAATCAGACATTCAAATCGAAAGTTTTTCATAAAATCACCGTAACACGTTGGGGAGAGAAGGTATTTTGCAAAACACCGTTAGTTTAGTTTGGGATATTTCCTTCTTACCCGTTTCGATATACAAGTTAGCGCGAAGATCCTCCCAAGGTTACGGAAAGATACGCCTGGGACGTCGTTTGGTAGGGGCTTGTCCGTTACCGATTAAACGTCTTGTTTCAAGTAGTAACTCAAAGTCCTGGGGAATGGCTTCATCTTTTTTGTATTGCAGGTGCGTATCCTGCTGACATTCGGGTTTGTTGTTTCCGAGTACCAGTAAGGTGGACGCGCCGAGTATCTGCATCATCCATGATAAACAAAATCAGATTCGCATTCCTGGGAGCACTGGTGGTAACCGCTGCGGCTCTCTTCCTTGGGGGTCGAGGTAGCATCAGCACCGACGCCATCGCTCAAAGCGCAAATTCAACTGAATATCCGGCGTCTGGTAAGACAACCGGTGTGTTCAACGACGGCAAAGCGGCGCTCTGGGATCTCAGTATCTGGGATCACTTCAACTACTTTGGACCGGTTGAGCGACAGCGCGGATATGCGCCGGAGCAGCCCATTAACTTCAGTCACGTGATCCACGTTCAACAGAACAAGATGGAGTGTCAGTACTGTCACTGGTCTGTCGCGAAAGCTGGATACGCCGCTGTGCCGGAAGTCCAAACCTGTATGGGATGTCACGCCGCTCTTGTCGCTGGAAAGAGCGAGCAGGGGAAGAAGGACATTGAGAAGCTCAAGGAATACTACAAGAACGGACAGCCGATTCCGTGGGTCAAGGTTCACGTAATGCCTGACTACCTTAAGTTTAACCACAAGCGACATGTGAAGGCTGGTGTGTCGTGTCAGGAGTGTCACGGACAAATTCCTGAGATGGCCAAGGTGGAGAGAGTTTCTACGATGAAGATGGGATGGTGTATCGACTGCCATCGTCAACGTGGCGCGAGCATCGATTGCTTGGTTTGCCACGGTCACAAGTAGGACAGTTCAGAATTTTTATTGAGGTCAAAGATGAAAGGCGAATTGGTTCAGCTTAACGAGAACCGCACCCAGGTAGGGGCAGAGAACGGAGAGGGATTGGTTCAGATCTCGCGTCGTCGCTTCCTCCAAGTGCTTGGTGCGACATCGGCGGTCGGAGCTGCGGCGTGCGCAAATCCGGCTCGACAAGAGATTCTTCCGTATGTGAAGGGCGATCCCGAGCAGATCCCGGGCGTGGCCGCATGGTACAGCTCAACCTGTACTGAGTGTACGGCTGGTTGCGGAGTTCGTGTTCGTACCCGCGAGGGACGTGCTGTCAAGGTAGAAGGAAATCCTAACAGTCCTGTAAACCGCGGAAGCTTGTGCGCTCTCGGTCAGTCCTCGTTGCAGTCTCTCTACGATTCAGACCGTATTCGTCAGCCTCTTAAGCGCAAGCGCAATACTCCTGAGGGGCCTGAGTTTGAGCCAACGTCATGGGACGAGGTGTATGGCAAGATTCAAGAGGCTCTTACCGCCGCGACCAACAAGAAGCTGATCCTTACTGGCGAGCTTCAGGCCGGGCACTCAGACCTCCTTGATGCTTGGACCTCTCAACTCGGGTTCTCTCACGTTACGTGGGATCCGATGCAGCCAGTTGCTCTCGCCAAGGCTTCGGAGGTTGTGTACGGAACTTACGGAGTTCCTACCTACTCGATCGACAAAGCTGAGGTCGTTGTTAACTTCGGCGCTGACTTCCTTGAGACGTTTGTAAACCCAGTTGGATACGCTCGTCAGTGGGCTGATTCTCGACGTTCAGAGAAGCCTCTTCGCTTCGTTCACGTTGAGCCACGTCTCTCATTGACTGGCGCGAACGCAGACCTTTGGTTGAAGTCGAATCCAGGTTCGGAAGTGCGCGTAGCGCTCTTCCTTATCGGGCAACTCCTCCAGCGTGGAAAGGGGCAGGTACTTTCGGCTGATGTTGTGTCGAACCTTAAGCAACTTACGAAGGGAGTTTCCCCTGAGTCCGTTGAAGAGGAGACAGGCATCTCGAAGGAGAAGCTCCTTCTTGTCGCTGAGTACTTGGCTGACGCTGATGCCTCTCTTGTTCTTGCGGGTGGACCTGCTGCGAACACAGCTAATCCACTTCCTCTCCAGGTTGCGGCGAATTTCCTCAACTTGATGCTCGGAAACGTTGGAAAGACTGTGAACCTTGTATCGATGGCTAAGCCCGAATCCTCTGCGCAGGAACTCGCAGCTGCAATCGATGAGATGGCGAATGAGAAAGTTGATGTTCTCATCACTTACGGTACTAATCCTGCGTTCACGTTCCCAGACAGCTTCGGTTACCGATATGCGGTAAGCAAAGTTGGTCTTAAGGGACAGGGGACATCCAAGAAGGCGGGGCTTGTTATCGCTCTCGCAAGTCACTTGGATGAGACCGCCGAGACCGCTGATTACATTCTTCCACTTAATACAACTCTTGAGGATTGGGGATATGTTCGTCCAGTCGACGGAGCGATCAGCTTGATTCAGCCTTCGATGCGACCAATCTTCGACACGAAGAGTGTGGGAGATGTACTTCTTTCAATCGCTTCGAACGCTTCGAAGACGGTCGTTCCCTCGGATGTTGATAGCTTCCAAGCTTACGTAAAGAACAAGTTCCTCGCCGCGACAGCTAGCCAGGCTGGTTCAGACACAGAGAAGTTCTGGATGGCTAGCCTTGAGAAGGGTGGTTACTTCCC
>CANLCB010000077.1 GCA_947488865.1 Deltaproteobacteria bacterium
GTCATAAATCTTCTGAAGCCCTTCGTACTGCCGGGTATAGCCGCAGTGAGAGGCAACATTCACCACAACAGCAACCTTCCCCTTGTACTCGGACAAACTCTTTGAAGAGCCCTCAATGCTCTTGGCAGACAGGTCATAGAAAGAATTTTGAGCCATACAGAACAACGGGCACGCCACCGCCATGACAGCGACCAAGAAAGTTTTTACAAGCGCCTTGCGGCTCACACAGTTACTCACAATAGCCCCCTCTGCACAGCTACTACTAACGCGCGAGCGGAATCGTCTCCATCTCACTCTGCGTAGCAGCATCCACAAACGCGATAGTCGAGACCCCTTCAAGCTTAGCTGTTTGCGCAGCCTGCCGAAGCGTACCGAAGAATTTCTCTTTAGCGAAAGGCGGCATATGCCCCATCGGGAAATCCTTAAAAACAAGGCGCAAAACACCTGCTTTTGGCTCTTCATAGCGAACAAACTTTGGACCGGCAACCGGATTTGACCGAACGGTTGCTATAAACGACGAAACACCTGTTTCCGCCTGACTCGCTTCTTCAGTCTTACTTGCCGTGACACCTCGCGCTGGAGAGGAGCTTTCAACGACGCCTCCCTGATTGATGCTTTCCATGAATGCTGAGAATCGAGCCTTCGCCTCATCAGAGGGAGCTAGATTGAGCGCGGAGGCTCCGACCTCTCTCGCTTTAGTGACATCCCCACTCTGCGCGTAGGTAATCGAGAGATAGGCCATCGCGGGAAAGTTTTTCGGATCCGCTTTGAGCACTGTATTGAGCTCAGAGATCGATTTGTCATAGCTACCGAGGAAGGTAAGCGTGCTTGCGTATCGAGCGCGTGCGCCAAGATTTTGAGGCTCAAGCTTTAGGTACCGCTCATAGAAATCCTGCGCTTTTGTAAACGCGCGCTGATCGAACGAAACATCCGCCATCATTACGAGAGCGCCCGGGTCATTTGGCGAGAGCGCGAGGATTCGCCCCAGAACGTCAACGGCCTCGAGAGCAAGAGCCTGCGATGGCTGCGGGCTGTTACGAAGCTTGTCTCCCAGGATCCCGGCCAACATTTTAAGCTTCTCCATGTTCTGAGGATCGCTCTCCACTGCTTTTCGAAGGGACTCAATCTCTGGATCGTGATCCTCCACGGTAAGAGGCTGCTCAGAATGGTGTTTTACCATTGCCGTCTGCTGAGGCGGCTGCAAATACCGCTGCAATCCGTAGGTAGCACCAAAGACACCAACAGCGGCAACGAACGTCGTCACTACCAATGACTTATTCATCCCGGCGATCTTGGTTCCACATTGGGGGCAAAAACGCATCGTTTCATTGAGAGAAGAGCTACATCGCCGACACGCCGTTATATTCAAAGTCATCTATCATCTCCGCTTGTTAGGCCCCCTCATGATCGACTATTCCTGCCTAAAGATCCAGCCGTGCACCTGATTGAGCTAAGTACGCATCAGCTAATAAGTAGGAAAAGAGATCGAACGCTAGTCGGCCTCTACTTCCATGATGTTATCGGCGTGCGGAGGCGCGCTCTGGTCGAACGTATTTCTGGCGAACCGCCCCGCGCAAGCGGCGGCGTTTCTGGTGAGCTCAAAGGGTGAAAAGCTAATTGAAGCCCTTGAAATCCCATGATATTTACGAGGAGACCAGGTTTTTTCAAGGATTGATGTGAGTACCGCGACCACTCCATGTTGCATTCGCACCCCTAGAAACCGGGCACCTAACAGCCTGTCTCTGGTTATCCCCTGCTACAATGAGGAAGACGTCCTCCCCGAATTACGGCGGAGACTACAAGAGCTCGTCGCTCAGTATTCGTTTCCTGTAGAGGTTGTCCTCGTCGACGACGGAAGCAAAGACAAAACCTGGCCTTTAATTTGTCAGTACTCTCAAGAAGACACTTTCATCAAGGCCGTCCGTCTCGCTCGCAACTTTGGACATCAAACTGCCATCACGTGCGGACTCGATCAAACTCGTGGGGAAGTTGTAGTGATTCTCGACGCCGACCTTCAAGATCCTCCAGAGCTCATTCCTGAAATGATCAACGAGTGGAAGGACGGATACGACGTTGTGTACGGTCAACGCAGAAAGCGCTCTGGTGAATCAGCCGCTAAGAAATTTTTCGCGTTCGCCTTCTATAGAATCTTTGAGAAGATCGCTGGACTTCAAGTTCCTCGCGATACTGGAGACTTTCGACTGATGGATCGGCGCGCGGTAGACGCGCTCCAATCTCTCCGCGAACGTCACCGCTTTGTGCGAGGAATGGTGTCGTGGATTGGCTACCACCAAAAAGCGATTCAGTACGACCGCCCAGAGCGATTCGCGGGAGTGACAAAGTATCCGTTTCGAAAATCTCTCTTCCTCGCGATCGACGCTATTACCTCATTCACGTACGCACCTCTTCGCCTCGCGTCGTATTTGGGTCTCGCGACCTCGTTCTTCGCGTTCATGTATATCGGAGTCGTAATTATCCTAAAGATCTGCGGCATCAACTTTCCGGGATATACGTCCATCATGGCGTCGATCCTTCTTCTGGGCGGGTTGCAGCTAACGGTTCTTGGCATTTTAGGCGAATACGTGGGTCGAATCTTCGAGCAAGGACAGCAAAGACCTCTCTATCTCGTAGATCAGGTCCAAGGCGAGCCTCTTGATTCAACATCTGCTGAGCGTAAACAAGCTCAATCGTAAAAATTCTCAAGGCAATTATGACAAAAACAAAAGTAGCAATCGTCGGTGGTGGATTTACCGGCCTGTCAGCGGCCCTCGATCTCTGCCGAGCCGGATGCGAAGTCACCATTTTCGAACAGGACTCTGACATCGGCGGACTGGCCGGAACATTCGAGCTCTCCCCGGGCACTCGCGTCGAGAAATTTTACCACCACTGGTTCACGAACGACGTAGATATACTCAACCTTATCGACGAACTTGGACTCGGACACCTGAAGCGCTATGTCGCGTCGAACACAGGGTTGTACTACACCAACTCAATTTTCAGACTGGCGAGCCCTTTTGATCTTCTTAAATTTCACCCAATCCCACTTCTTGACCGTATTCGCACAGGCTTCATGGCCCTCCTCGCGCGTCGAGTCTCGAATTGGAAGCCTCTTGAGGACATCTCAGCGATCGATTGGCTGATCAAGTACGGGGGCAAGAAAGCGTTTGAGGTAATTTGGCGCCCACTCATGCTTGGAAAGTTCGGCGTAGAGGCCGAAAACGTCTCCGCTGTGTGGATTTGGAACAAACTCAAGCTTCGCGGGTCAAGCCGAAACAACAAAGGCGGTGAAAGTCTCGTCTACTTTGGTGGTAGCTTTGGCGCACTGACGGACCATATTCGCGCGTCGCTTGAGCGCGAAGGCGTCACCATCAAAACTTCAACAGGAGTACGATCCATTGTCGTAGAGAACGGAAAAGCTGTAGGAGTTGAAACTAGTGCTGGACGTTTCGCCGCGGACGTAGTTTTCGCGACTGTTCCACTTCCTCACTTCTTGGATATGACCCCAACCCTCCCTGAAGGGTATGTTAAGCAATGCCGTCAGATTCGATTCCTCGGCAATAGCTGTCTCGTTCTTCGACTCAATCGCTCGTTGTCGAGCACCTATTGGTTGAATGTAGCGGACCCTACATTCCCATTCGTCGGCATCATTGAGCATACAAACCTCGACTCAAAGGAGAACTATAACGGCGAGCATATTGTGTACCTCTCAAAGTATCTTCCTACTTCAGAGCCACTGTTCTCGCTGAATACGGACGATTACTACGCGTACTGCGAGCCATTCATTAAACGGATATTCCCTGAATTCGACCGCTCATGGGTAAATTCTTACCATGTGTGGAAGGCACACTTTAGTCAGCCGGTTATCACGAAGCGATATTCCGACCTCATTCCAGCCTCAAAGACTCCAATCGAGTCTCTCTGGCTTGGAACGATGGCTCAGATTTATCCAGAGGACCGGGGTACTAACTACGCTGTTCGATACGGAAGAAAGATCGCAAAAGAGATTATCCAATCTCTCCCTGTGGCCCCTTCCGTGAAAGACGTAGCGGCCTAGAAAGAAAACAAGGGAATCACGTAGTACACAGACACCGCTTTTTCGGTGTTGATGGTGGAGTTAAGCATGACAAAGAAAGAGAACACCCACGACGATACAGGAGCGCTTGATTGCTCCTCTGGCGCTACTTGCAAAAAAGGGGGCTGGAGAAGCTACTTTACGCCGTATCAATGGTCTGTGTACGGAGTCATCCTGCTTATCGGTATCCTTCTTCGATGGACGATGCTTGACCTACGCCCGTACCACCACGACGAGTCTCTTCACGGAATGTACGGTCGGTACTTCTACGACTTTCCAGATAGCAACTACTACAAATACGACCCGATGCTTCACGGACCGATGCTCTATAACAGCATGCGGTTTATCTACGCGACGTTCGGTGACTCGCTATGGGCAGCTCGTATTCCTGTATGCATGATGGGCACACTCTTCATGTTGATGCCCTTGCTCTATAGAAAATTCTTCAACCAGTGGACCACTCTCATCCTTACAGCGGCCGTCGCATTTTCACCAACCATGGTCTACTGGTCTCGCTTCCTTCGTGAGGACTACTGGGTCATCTCCGGGATGCTCCTTTCGCTGTACGGATTCACCTTGTGCTCGAATCCTTTAAGGGCTTTCTTTGTGTTCCTAGGAATAACGATCCAGTGGTGCACAAAAGAGAACACTATCGTTACTCTTGCTGTGGTTCTTGGCTACCTCGTCTTCGAGGGCGGCTTTAA
>CANLCB010000078.1 GCA_947488865.1 Deltaproteobacteria bacterium
GGAGACAGTAACGAGCCATAGGACCTCCTCTGGAGCCTTTCCAAAGAGCATGCAAAGGAAGTTCGCTCTGTAAGTATTGCGCAGGCGCACTGACAAAATGTCAGGCAACTCGGCGCAAAGACATAACGAAAGGTGAATTGTCAGCTTCGCTCTCCCCGCTTCGCGTAAGGCTTAGTCGTTGCTGGCAACAATCGGGCCGCGGCAGATGTACGAGAATTGCGGAGTGGAGAAAGGACTCCTAGGCGACAAGCTGTCGAACGTTCCGTTGCGCTCGAACGTACTCTACGATGCTCTGAGCGTCGTAGCCCAGCATGGCGTACTGCTCTGCCTGGGTCGCGTGCGAAACAAACGTATCGTCAACTCCAAAGCGTTTAATAGGACACTGAAGAGTGAGCGCGGCGTCGTGCGCGAACTCCATGACCGCCGAGCCGAATCCTCCCGCGATTACATGGTCTTCGATGGTGCACACAACCGGATATTTCGGAAGCTCGGCTGCTAAGAGCTCTGTGTCGAGCGGTTTAGCGTATCGAGCGTTGATGACCGTACAGGTAATGCTGTACTGGGTCGCGAGAATATCCGCCGCTTTTAGAGCGTTTGCGATGATCGGACCGAAGGCGACGATAAGAGCGTGGGTTCCTTGTCGAACGATCTCTCCTTTGCCGAGTGGTAGCTTCTTCAAATTCGCGTCGAGCGCTACGCCGGCGCCATTGCCACGAGGATATCGAACCGCGGTTGGCGCGCTGCGCTCAACAGCGGTGTAGAGCATGTGACGAAGCTCATTCTCGTCCTTTGGGGACATTACCACCATGTTCGGTATCGTGCGCAGGTACGCGATGTCGAAGACCCCCTGGTGAGTCTCTCCATCGTTACCGACTACACCACCGCGATCGATCGCGAAGGTAACGGGAAGATTTTGAATGCACACATCATGCACAACCTGATCGTAGCCACGTTGTAAGAACGTGGAGTAGATCCCCGCCACAGGACGAAGGCCTTCGCAGGCGAGCCCCGCGGCGTACGTGACGGCGTGCTGCTCGCAGATACCCACGTCGAAAAATTGCTGAGGAAGTTCTTTCTGAAACTTGTCGAGGCCTGTTCCGCTCGGCATGGCTGCGGTAATCGCGACTACGCGTTTGTCAGCCTTGGCGATATCGATTAGGGTCTCGGCGAATATGCCTGTGTACGATGGGATCTTTTTAGGGGTGGCGCTGTTTGCCGCTTTGAATTCGCCTTTGGTGCGATCGAACGGCACAACTCCGTGCCACATAATCGGATCTTCTTCCGCTGGCTCGTAGCCTTTCCCCTTCACGGTACGGCAGTGCACGATAACTGGAATGTCTTGTCGCTTGGCATTTTCAAGGGCCTGAACGACCGCATTGAGGTTGTTGCCGTCAACTGGACCGATATATCGGAAGCCAAAAGCCTCAAAGAGCATGGCGGGCGAGGAGAAGAGTCCCTGAGTGGCTTCTTCGGCGCGATCGATGGCTTTGTAGAGAAGCTCAGGTACATAACCTTTCTTGTAGAGATTCTTTATCGTGCTCCGAGCCTTGGAGGATGTTTCGCCGGTGACGGTTCGTGAGAAGAGCCAGCTTAGAGCTCCGACGTTCTGAGAGATGGACATCTCATTATCGTTCAGCACGACAACGAAACGCTTGAGTCCGAGGTCTCCGGCATGGTTGAGGGCCTCGAACGCCATGCCTGAGGTGAGTGAGCCATCGCCGATGATAGCGGCGACGTAGCGAGATGGATCTATCTTGTCGAGCGCGACTCGCATTCCGACTGCGGCGGATACCGATGTTCCGGCGTGCCCCGCTCCGAACGCGTCAAAGGGACTTTCAGAGCGCTTGAGGAATCCAGAGATCCCCTCTTTCGTGCGGATCCCCGACATCTGGGAGCGGCGCCCCGTCAGCATCTTGTGGACGTAGGCTTGGTGTCCGACGTCCCAGACGAGTCGATCGTGAGGTGTATCAAAAACTTTGTGTAGCGCTACGGTGATCTCAGTTGCCCCAAGACTCGACGCGAAGTGTCCGCCAGAAGCGCTGACCGTATCGATGAGCTCATCTCGCAATTCCGAAGCGACCTGTTCGAGCTCCTGAGGTGTCAGGGACCGAAGGTCTTCGGGGAGTTTGAGGGAGTCGATGAGCTTCTCTTCCATAGCTGCCACACAATACATGGAACCTAGGTTTTCAATCAAATGGGAGAGTTATGTTTCCTGAGAAAAGGTCGACTCCCTAGGGATGGTAAGTTGCTGTTTTTTGGTTGCTTTGGAAAGAGGGCCCTCTAGCGCCTTTCGGGGAGGGGGTGGTCGGCCGTGTGTTTTCAGTGGCTAGACGCATTTTTGAGGGGTTGAATTCTATTCTGGCGCTGTCGCGCTCCGATCGTCTTCTTGCGGAATCTCAATAAAAGGTTGTCCAAACGCTCAGCGTTTTGGATCGCTTGGAAGTGCCGGTCGAGGGCGTCTCGTTCTCGCCGGATTAAGTACATAACAATTGTTTTTTCGGGTTGGGAGGCCCTATCTCTATGAAGTTGATGCTAATCGCATTGTTCTTCGCTATGGGCTTCTATTTCGGGTTGCGAATGGAGGGGGATAACGGATTTGAAAGCCTTAGCCAGGGATTTCAAGAGGTCGTTGATGACGTCTTGCAGCCTCAATAGCGGTCAGGACCTATCTCTCTAGATCATTTAAATGTAGGTTTTGTATGGGCTTCGTCCGGTTGAGTTCGGGACGCTCGACGATCATTTTACGTCAGGTGGGCAAAAAAAAGGGGGCTGAAGAGCCCCCTTTGTAAAGCCGTGAGCTGCCAATTAGTAGCGAGACTCACTTGCTCCGGTGGCCGCTCCGTTCTGGCCAACCGAGAAGTGAACCCGGCGATTTTTCGCCCATGCCATCTCGTCATGTCCAGGATCGAGAGGGATTTCCTCCCCGTAGCTAATGGTGTCGAGCCGTCGCGACTGTACTCCAAGCGCGATGAGAGCGCTCTTGATTGATCGAGCTCGCTCAGCGCCGAGAGCCATGTTGTATTCTGCCGTTCCACGCTCGTCACAGTGCCCCTCTAAGGTGATGCTGAGATCCTTGTTATCGCTAAGAACGCGAGCATTGCTCTCGAGGTCCATGCGGGCCTGATCGTCGATTGCGTAGGAGTCGTATCCAAAGTGGATGTCACGGAACATTCCCTCGCCCTCTGCTGTTGGTATCGAGCCACTTCCGAAGCGCCCCTCACGTTGAGCCGCAAGCTCAGACTCTGAAAGACCGTCGCCGCTGCCAGAACCGAACCACGAGCAGCCTGAGAATGTTACAGCCAGGGCAATTGAGAGGGTGGTGAGAGGGACCGAGAGAATATTTCGTGCCGGGTTCATGTCGTGTGCTCTTTTTTGAGATAAACGAAAATTGTTCATAAATAATTGCACCCATGAGATGAGAGCGCAACGTAAGAAATACGTGCGTTGCCTCAAAAATATGAGTGCTTTCCCGTTTTCGGGGGGCGCTGTTTGGTGCAGACTAGCAGCGGAATTTCTAGTGGCATGATAGGGGTCATATGGATGCGATTCAGAAGTATTACGAGGCGAACAAAGAGCGTTTCGTCGGTGAGTGGAAGGAGTTCCTGCGCATTCCAAGCATTAGCGCGGACCCGGCCTATCACGACGCCTGCGTCGCCTGCGCCGATTGGGTTAAAGATCACCTTAAAACGCTGGGATTTTCTACTGAAATATGGACCTCTGACACGAAGCCCCTCGTGTACGGAGTTTTGCCCGGCGACCCAAAGCGGCAAACCGTACTTTTCTATGGTCACTACGATGTTCAGCCCGCCGACCCCCTAAATCTGTGGGAATCGCCGCCTTTTGACCCAACCTTGAGAGATGGTCGCCTGTACGCGAGGGGCGCTGAGGACAACAAAGGTCAAGTCATGTACGTCTTCAAAGCTATTGAGGCGCTGCGTGCCTCAGGGGTTTCGTTGCCGACCATTAAAGTTCTCATTGAGGGAGAGGAAGAAAGCGGAAGTGTGGCGATGCACAAGGGGTTGCCGCAATGGGCAGAAGCTCTCAAGGCCGACGTGCTCATGGTGTGTGACACCGGTATGGTGGAAGCGGGCATGCCTACCATCACCATGGGATTGCGAGGCATTGCCGGAGTTGAGTTTAAGGTTCACGGCCCAGCGATCGATCTGCATTCTGGAATCTTTGGGGGCGTGGTGTTGAATCCGCTTCATGTCGTTTCAAAACTTGTGAGTGGGATGTTTAACGACGATGGCTCTATCGCGATTCCAGGGTTCCTTGATGGAGTAAAAGAGCCGAGCCCCGAAGATAAGCAGCGCGCTAACAGCGCCCCGATCAATTTAGACCAGATCTCGGCCTCGTTGGGTGTACCGCTTACGGGCGGTGAGCGTAATCGTCCGCCACTCGAGCGGCGAGGGCTGCGACCAACTATTGAAGTTAACGGACTTGGCGGTGGGCACCAAGGCGCGGGCGGGAAGACAGTGATCCCAGCCGAGGCGATGGTGAAGATCTCTTCTCGTCTCGTTGAAGGTCAGGACCCGCAGAGTGTTGTGAATAGCA
>CANLCB010000079.1 GCA_947488865.1 Deltaproteobacteria bacterium
TCTCGGGGGCCTCCTCTCTTTACTTCGCAGTTCATTCTGATGACGAGGGTGTCTGTGACGCTATCGATTAGTAAAGACTCCGTCACCTGAGGGGCGTATCCAAGACTGGCGAACGTTAACCGACTGCTAAAATGCTCCAAGCCGTAGCGAAAAAAGGTTGGTCTAATTGGAGCCGCCGCGCCTAATAATCGCGTTGGAAGCCATGAGGGAAGTGGGCCGGATCGTTCCGTGTCAGTGTTGAAGACGATGTGGTGAGCTCCCTCAAAACGAGTGAATGGCGAATAGCACACGGCCTCGAACGGTTCCCATGCAAAGTCGCTAGCCGTTTTTTCGACGGCGATCGATCCGCCGACTCGGAACAGCTCATCGGTGCGAGGAGCTGCTATGCCAGGAAGGAGAAGGTCTTGTGGGTTACGTCCCTTGAAATCATTCAGCTCGCCCTTTTCGTTTCGAGGGAGCACCGAAGGGGTAAGACGCCGAAGACATCCATCGATAAGGGAGGATAGACTACCTGGATTGAGGTTGTAGTGGGCTTCAAACTCTAGAGAGGTGATTCCGAGAAGCCAGTTTTTAGAGATCTTGAGTGTTGGCATGAGCGTAATTTTCTCTATCTCGGGAATTTTCACACCTGGGTCATACGTCCAGTACGGACGTTTCAGAGTGACGGCGACCGTATGGTTGTCATTATAAGTAAAAAGCTGCTCGAATCTAGGTTCATTCTAGAACAACGGAAAAAAAATCAGAACCGATTAAAACATGTCGTGCTAGCTTCCCTTCTCCAGCGGGCAAGAGCGTCGTGAGTCATAAAAAACTCAATAAAACGCCGAAAAATGCCCGATTTGGAGGGAAGTGATAGAACTTGGTGTCATTGACCTAAGCGCGGAGGGGCGACGAGGAGTAGCCGCTCTTATCGAAAAGTGGAGCTGGGGCTCCCCCGACAATCGAGTTTCCGTTCCCCAAATCTCAGTTTCTCTCCTTTCGCCTGAAGAAGTTCGCTTTAACGGCTCCCTAGACGCGTACGTCATTGGTCCCGACCTCATCGGATGTGACGCGGCTTTCGTGTCGACACTTCGGCAACAACTCCCCGAAAAGGTGTTGCTCTGCGTGCTCGATAGTCGTTCGTATTCGTTCAGCGTCGTGGAGCAGCTTGGTCGACTAGGCGTCGATGATGTGCTGATGGATTCAGCGACGTCTGATGAGTTCTTTCGCAGGCTCGTGTTGCTCCAGCGTCGCATGAGATCGAAAAAGAGGGGCGTTGTCACGATCGTATCGGGTGCTCGAGGTGGAGTCGGAGTTACTTTTGTAGCGGCCTCAGTCGGAGAGGGGCTTATCGACTCTGGGCGTCGCGTCTGCTTGGTTGATTGTGATGTCACCTCACAGGACCTCACCCGTTTTCTAGGCGTGTCACCATACGTCAATGAGCCGCTTCGAGTCCTGCTCGACCAGCAGCGAGTTGTTACCTCAGAGAGCGTGTTAGAGTGTGTGCGAAGCGTATGGAGCGATGAGCCGCTTCTGCATTGCGTTTCTCCAGCCGCTGGTGGCGATGAGGCTTTCTATGGGCACGCCAAGGTAGCTCGTGCGTTCTTGTCGGTGCTTGAATCGTTGGCGCTACACTTTGATGAGGTGATCGTGGATTCCTCCACGCTTCCAGCGTCAACACTTGGCGTGCTGTATCAGGCGGCGGAGCGGGCAATTTTCGTCGCGAATAGAGATCCATCGGGGGCCTACGCTAATCGGCAAGCTCTCGCCGTTATTTCGGGCTACCTGCGACCAGGAGTCCCCCTTGATGTGGTTGTGAACGATAATAGCTGCGCGACGGCTCCGCTGTCGTTGCTTATGCGAGACGTGTTCATCGCTCCAGGACGGTCTGGACGGCGAATCGTTATCCCTCGCTCTGTTCGAGCGACTCGGTGGCCTTGCGGCGGGTACACCCCGTATCAATTTCTCACTCGTCCAATCGATCAACTTCTCGCTCCGCGAGAGGGTGCATTGAGTTCGTCTGATCGATCGCTTCTCGATCGAGTCACCGCGCTTCTTCGTGAAGGGTTGGTGGCACGATGGATGAAGGGATGTTTCGGATGGATGAGGAGAAAGAGCTCGTTGAGAGAAAGAAGTTCTGTTTCGTCGGAGCTAGAAGGGGGGCGCGCGTATCCAATTCTCATTGGATCGGCGCTTCCTTCTGTGGGCGAGGGACAGCTTGTTTCTAAACCGATGCTCGTATCGTAGCCGAGGATAATCGGCGACAAAGAGTAAAATGTCTAAAGGGAGAGACGAATGACCAAGAAGCCATGTAGGAAGGAGCGCGGATACACACTTCTCGAATACTGCGCCGGAGCCGCGATCATCGCGGGTATTCTATGGACGGCGCTCAATGGGCTCGGAGGGAACCTTCAAGCGCTATTGGACGCTGTAGGTAACTGGGCTCAAACCCGAACGGGCGCAATCGTACAAAATTAGGAAACTTCATGGTTACGCGCGCAACCTACTCGCATCACCGACGAACCCAGTTTGCCACGATGGCGTTTGGAGCGCTTAGTGTCTCTATTGGTGTGGCGTTTGTCGCGTATGTCGCGGGTAGGGGGCGCGTCGTGACTCCACCGCCTGTTGAGCAGCGGGCCTATGTTCCGCAGTTTCAGGCGGTGGATGTTCCCGTTCCAGATCGTCCCATTCCGGCTGGCACGCTCGTGCGCGAAATTCCGGTGCGCTTTGAAAAGTTTCCAGAACATCAACTACCACACGGTGTCGTGCGGGAGTTGGGAGCGGTGAGAGATGCGGTAACCCTGGTCGCTCTGCCCGGAGGATTGCCAATCCTCCAGGTCAACATTGGTTCGGCTGAAGAAGGCGAGAATTCGCTCAGTGGCCGTATTCCGCCGGGAATGAGAGCGATGTCGATCAAGGTTGACGCATCGATGGCTGTCGATGGGTTCACCAAAAGCGGCGTGGTAGTGGATGTCCTACTCATCGAAAAGAGTCGAACGACGGTAGTCGCCGAGCAGGTGAAAGTTATTTCCCTGGATCGATCCCCTCAGAGTGGCGCTGTCGCCGGGCAATCGCTCGGAGGGCAATCGGTGACGCTCGTGGTGACGCAAGAACAGTGCTTGGCGATCAACACGGCTATGGCGTTGGGGAAGATATCCTTCGCGGTGCGGCATGGAGGAGATAGTGGGCGCTGGAAGTCTACCCATTTCGCCGCTACGGATTTTTCCGGCAATCCGAACAGCCGTCCCGCCTCAAGAATCGAAGGTGTGGTGTCTTATGGGAAAGGCGCGGAGCGAAAAAGCTTCGCTCTTGTGGATGGAGCGTGGATAGCGTCCGAGCATGAGCCGAAAGGCTTTGTTGTTGTCCACAAAGAGGCTAGTTAAAAAGGGGAGCTCATGAGTGTAGCCGCGCAAAGTAGAGGGGTGGCTCGCGATCTTTCGCCGCTTCTCTCTCAGGTGTTGGAAGAAGTTCGTCGCTCGCTTAGTTGGCAGGGCGACGCGGGAGCCTCGGTTTTAAACAAGGCGGCTTGTGTGGCCGAGGCCGCGGCTCGATTAGGTCTCTCCCTTTCCAGTTTTGAACGAGATGAAGTTTTGCTTCATCTTGAGGGGGATGACGAAGCTTTCGGTGTCATTCAGAAGCTCATCGACGATCCGACTGTCTCCGATATCATTATTTCAAGTTTCTCTAAGATCTCGGTTCAGCAAGGTCGCAGAAGTGTTCGTACCCAGGTTCGATTCGCGGACCAGCGCTCGTACGAGGCGTTTGTTGAGCGAATGCTCTTTAAGGCAGGCACCTCGTACTCGACGAAGCAACCCATCGCGGATGGAATGATCGGATCCCTTGTTCGGTTGCACGCTGTGCACAAATCTCTTTGCGATGAGGGCCCCTACGTCACAATCCGTATCAACCGATTTACTTCGGTTAGCCTTGACGATTTAGCGCGCGTGGGCTTAGCGCCCGCTCCAATACTGGATTATTTGCGAGCGATCGTCGGCATCGGCCGTACACTCCTTGTCGTTGGGGAGGTTGGTACGGGGAAAACAACATTAGCGCGCGCGCTCGCCTCAACAATTCCCCACGATGAATCAGTGTTAGTGATAGAGGATACTTCAGAGATTCGATTAGAGCACCCGCACGTTCGGTACATCACCACTCGGGATGAGAATTTGGAAGGAGCGGGGAGAGTTTCGCCCGCTCAGTGCATTCGGGCTGGCATGCGCATGGCGATGAATCGGGTCATTTTTGGCGAGATTCGCGACGCGGAGGCGGCGGAGGCGTTTGTGGATGTGTGCGCCTCTGGCCACCCTGGACTTTCAACCCTCCACGGTCGAAGCGCCGTCGACGCGGTCACCCGATTGGAGCTGTTTTTAGCGCGAGCCCAAAAAAGCGCGGATCGCGCGTTGCTGGGAGCGCAAGTCGCCACAGCGGTTCAGGTAATTGTGGTGGTGGATGTATGCAAGGTCAGCGGAGTTCGGCGAA
>CANLCB010000080.1 GCA_947488865.1 Deltaproteobacteria bacterium
GCGGGAGCAGCGTCTTTGATCTTCTCAGCGATAGGAGTGTCTTGATTTGCTGGCTCGCATACTAAAGGGACAGACACCTCAACTTGAACGTTTTGAGCATCGATAACCTGGCCAACAGCTACCGCATCTACCTGCTCAGACTCCTGAGCCTGGCCCGCCGCCTCAACCGTCTCGCCGTCAACGGCCACGGATTGCTCTTCATTACATGCCCCAGCATCAGATGACACAGCATCAGATATCGCAGCCTCAGTTGTCGAAGCCTCACTTGTCGAAGCCTCACAGCCCGGCGTTCCAGAGGTCTCCGGCGCTGGAATAAGATTATCCGCCTCAATCTCCTCGTAGTATCCCAGGATATCTTGATAGAGGTTCTCCTTGTCCGAACGAATGACGAGGGATACTTCGGCAAGTCCTAAAGGTCGGAAAGATTCTGTGCCGTTGAAGATAACGTCTTCAAGTGTATCTCCTCGCAAGGAAGAAGCTTTGGTCTCTCCCAAGACCCAACGGAGCGCGTCGATAATGTTGGATTTACCGCAGCCGTTTGGCCCGACCACACCGGTAATTCCCGACTCAAGGGGAAGTACCAAGCGTTCCATGAATGATTTGAAACCGAAGATGTCTAGACGCTCTGCTCGCATGGGGAAACTGCTATCACCAAAAATGAACAACTAACAGCCAAAGGGACCGGCTCTGGTGAACGCACAACTACACGTCCCAGACCATGAGCCTCCTCACGGAAACTACCATCGGATGGTTTAACACTCTTAAAACAAGAAAGCACTACCCAGTTTGGGGCAGCCCTAGTTTTGCGCTTAAAATTTTATCGCCTCAGAACTTGCCTCTTTTCGGCACTCGTGTACGGGGCATCTCAAGCGGGCTGAACCAACGGTAATAGGACACAGTTGGCGCGCCCTATTATGTTATATTAGTGGACGGTTTTTTCGTCATCCGTAGCGGATTCCTCAACCACCACGCCTTCCTGAGGAGACTCTCCGCCCTCTGTGGTTGGAACTTCTCCAAGGACAGAGGCACTAATCCGTTTTGTTATCTCCGCCAAGGTGCCCTGCTCGGGACTCAAGATAGCCAAGGAGTAATCAATCGCTGAGAGGTAAGAAAAAGCGAGAGAAATAATAAGTATATTCAGACCGAGAAAATGTGAGGTTACTCGATATCCCCATAAAGAGAACGAGTAATCATACATCAGGATCATAAGGATGCTGAGCATCTGAAGGGCGCTCTTAACCTTCCCTCCCGATTTGGCCGAAACAACCGTCCCGTCCTTCGCCGCAAAAGCGCGAAGCCCCGTTATCCAGAATTCACGGGCCAGAATCAAAACCACCATCCAAGCGGGAATAAAGGGCGCCCCGTTATCATCCTGCAGAGACACCAGCATTACCAATGCGGCCATTACCAATATTTTGTCCGCTAATGGGTCAAAGAGCTTTCCAAAGTCAGTAACCGCCTTGTAACGGCGAGCCAACATACCATCGGCATAGTCGGTGATGGCGGCAAAAACGAAAATAATGGCGGCAGCGTTCAACGCCCCGCGAGAGGGCTCTATTAAGACCACGACAAATACTGGGATCAGTATAAGACGTAAGAAGGTCAGCCAGTTAGGAAGTTGTTTGTACCAGTTAGCCATGGGCCACAGCAGTATACTGCTTTTTCAGGTGCAGTACACGCCTGACATACTCCTGCGTCTCAGAATATGGCGGAATGCCGTTATAGCGCAGCACCGGCACGTCTCCAGCATTGTACGCCGCCAAGGCGTGCGCCTCATTGCCATAGCGCTTTAGGAGCTGAGCCAAATACCGGGCCCCTCCCTGAATATTCCATTCCGGCACGAAGGCGTTCCTGACGCCAAGCATTCTAGCCGTTCCCGGCATAAGCTGCATGAGGCCTTTGGCTCCCTTGCGCGACACGGCGCGAGGATTAAAACCGGATTCAGCGTGGATCACCGCTTTTATGAGATTAGGGTCGATCCGATGTTCTTGAGCGGCGTCGTAAATAGCGCGGGCATACAGATCAGGATACAGCCGCTTTCCTCCCGGCCGCCCACCAAAACCTCCACCCAAACCTTTAGTACGGTAGTATGAGAAACCGTGCGCTCGAGCGGTAAAGATTTGGGCCTGCACACCCTCCTGAGGCGCTTTGGTCGTGAAGCGTATCACCCCACCTGGCTCGTGAATCACGTAGATCTTGCCGTCCGCGGCATGCGCGACACCACAGGTGAGGAATACCGCCAGGGCGACAACCACCCACTTATTCATCGAAACCGTTTTGTAACCCAACAGCGATTGCATATATCCCTGCATCTTGCGTTACGAGAGCAAAAAACTGCGATTCACGACTGGAGCACCCATCTGACTACCAGGCGCATCCCACCCTCCATGTTATTACGCATGGTTCAGAGGGGTTTTTAGATCCTTAACTGCGCGTTAACGGCCTGCGGACCGAGGAGGCCTCCTTCTGAAAAAGGACGTATATTGGGATGCGGCCCCCCTGGACCGAGGCTTGGAATTAATGATCAGGCTCCCCTACTCCACCCTATCCACCTGAAATTACATAAACAAACGGTAGAACCACAGCTTATTTTCGCCCTAAGAAGCTAGTCGGCAACCGGAGAAAGTGCCCACAAATAGCGGTTAGGCCCTATCGAGATGAAGGAAGAATTGGAGGTTGGACGCGAATGGTCGAATCGGAACGGAGGAGACGCACTCTCCTTGATGCAGCCACAGGAAAGCTGCAAGGCTTTTAAACCTCTTTGCGTTGTGACAACGCTCGATCTCAGCGTAAGAGGATCGCTCCTACATTAAAGAGAGCGATTACCCGCTAAGCCGCCACTCTAAATCCTCTTATCGGAGGAGCTGAAGCGCGAGCGAAGGAAGCTGATTAGCTTGCGCTAACACCGACGTACCTGCCTGTTGAAGGATGTTCAATCGGGTAAGGTTCGCGGCTTCTTCCGCCACGTCCACGTCTCGGATTCGGCTTTCTGCCGCGATCAAGTTCTCTCTCGCTACACCAAGGTTGGCGATAGCGGTTGAAAGTCTCGACTCGATACCTCCGAGAATACCTCGCGCGGCGCCCACTGAATAGATCGCTGAGTACACGGCGTCCAGCGCGTGACGGCTAGCAGTAGCCGCACTGTCGTTGGTATCCGCGTTGAGTGAGACGGTCAAGGCCCCCTGCGCGTTACCGAGTCCGATTCCTTGGAGCGTCGCCAATTGGTTAACGTATCCGATCTGAGACGAAGCGGAAGAGCCGGTTCCTACCTGAATGGTAATTGTATTAGCCCCCGAGAGCAGCTTAATACCGTTGAATTCCGTAACGGCGGCGATACGCTCAATTTCAGAACTCAACGCGGTAAACTCATTCGACACCACGGAGCGCTGAGAGGTGCTCAATGTTCCGTTAGCGGACTGAGACGCCAACTCGGCGAGACGCGAGAGGATGTTCGCCACCTCTCCTAGAGCGCCGTCGGCGATCGCGATGGTCGAAATACCGTCGTTGGTATTTCGGATCGCTTGACTCGCGATACGAGATTGCGACTTAAGAGACTCGGCGATAGCGAGTCCCGCGGCGTCATCCGCGCCTCGGTTGATTCGGTAACCGGAGCTCAACTTGTTGAATGAGTTAGCGAGCTTGTTTCCAGTCTGGTCCAAGCGACGCTGCGCTTGAAGAGATGTGATGTTACTTCCAGTACTAATAGCCATGGACTAGTCCTCCTTGATTCCTCCCGGCACTTCTAAAGAGCGGTAGTTGTCCCCTAGAGGATTCCTTTCCTCGTACAATGCGGGGTCTCAGAATGAGCACTTACTCATTTCTGAAGGACAGGTGATGACTTTCGAATACAACTCTCTACGAAAGGGTGAGATGAGAGTCCCGATACAGCAAGGGGCTTCAGGCACCAGTAACACCGTGTGTCCCAGTTACAGCTACAACTTCTGCTCTGTAATTAGTTTCGACACGGCAGCGCCATTTCTTGAATATAAAATGAGCCCTGCCCATACTTTTTGGGCTTAGAGGGGGTAAGACAATGAGACCTTTGACCTATTTCATTTGCGCCAAACTCCTAAAAAGATGGGCAAAACGCCCATCTCAGGTCTATGTACCTGACTTAACTACCTAAGCAGCTGGAGCGCCAAGGATGGCAGCTGATTAGCCTGCGCCAACACCGACGTACCTGCCTGTTGAAGGATGTTTAATCGAGTTAGGTTCGCCGCTTCTTCCGCCACGTCCACGTCTCGGATTCGGCTCTCAGCGGCAACGATATTCTCTCTCGCTAC
>CANLCB010000081.1 GCA_947488865.1 Deltaproteobacteria bacterium
AGCGAGAAAAATGTTCGGCGGGGTCCAGGGCTCTCCCTGGTCGTCATTCAAATCTTGGCTACGCCAAGTTTGAATAGAGGAATCTTATCGTGGGGTGAAGCACGCTTCTCGCGTGCGGGAGGGGCGAAGCCCCTGCGCAAGAGCGCGTAGCGGGAAAAAATGGAAGCGGGGGTGGGATTTGAACCCACGACCTCCAGGTTATGAGCCTGACGAGCTAACCGGGCTGCTCTACCCCGCATCAAGACTCGACTACTCGGATGAGACAGTCGGTTGAGGACCAAGACTATACATCTCCCCCTATGTCAGTGCAAGCGAACCCGACGGAAATATCCGATAACCTTAGAAAAGTAGAGAAATGTCATCCTCTTATTTGAAGCTTAGGGGCCCCTACAGTAAGCTCTGAGGCACGTCTTTACCGTTTTTTGCTCCTGTCATGACCCATCCGGTGTACGCCTTGGCTCTCGACCCTGCGTCGGGGGAATGGCTCTCATTTAAGGCTCCCGTCCAGTGTGTTGAGGCCCTCTCGGTTAACGAGGTACCTGCCGCGCTCGCTGAAGTAGAGAGGCTCTCTCAGAGCCGTAGGCTATGGGCTGTGGGCTGGGTGAGCTACGAGGCCTCCTCGGCATTCGATCCAGGTTTTACCACCAAAGACGACAATGAGTTTCCCAAGGTTTGGTTCGCCCTTTTCGATGAACCAATACGCCTACCATCCCTCCCTATCAACACCACAACATCCACCCTCGGATGGAATCCTGAAATCAGCGAGTCACAGTACGAACGGGCTATTAAAGACATTCACAGTCGCATCAAACGGGGAGATACGTACCAGGTAAACTACTCCTTTCGCCTCTCCACCACCGCTCCCTCAGCACCCCTTAACCTCTTTCAAAAGATGGTCCAATCTCAGGCGGGACGATACAGTGCGTATCTCTCAACAGAGCGTTTTTCTATTTTGAGCGCCTCCCCTGAACTATTCTTTGAGAAAAAGGGACGCACGATCACAAGCAAACCGATGAAGGGCACTCGACGCCGAGGTCGCACAAACTCTGAAGACGAAACCGTATCCATTGATCTGGCGCAGTCGGAGAAGGACCGAGCCGAGAATACAATGATCGTCGATATGGTAAGGAACGACCTGAGCCGCATAGCGGATCGCGGCTCAGTGAAGGTATCGGACCTATGCACGGTGGAAAAATATCCCCACATTTTCCAGATGACGAGTGAAGTCACCGCGCAATCTGACGCATCGTTGTTGGAGATTTTCACAGCTCTCTTTCCCCCCGCTTCCATTACAGGCGCCCCCAAGGGAAGCACGATGGAAATTATCTCTCAGCTCGAGAATTCGCCCCGTCGGATCTATACGGGCGCGCTCGGCGTCATCTCTCCGCATGGGCGAATGTGGTTCAATGTCGCTATTCGAACTACTCTCGTCGACCACTCCAAAGAGAGCGCTGAGTATGGCGTAGGTAGCGGAATCGTATGGGACTCTCAGGCAACGCTAGAATTTCAGGAGTGTGTCGACAAGGCTGGAGCGGTAACAGCGCTATCCGCTCCCGAACATCTTTTCGAAACGATCTTGTGGGAACCTCACGTCGGGTTCTTTCTTCTAGAAGAGCACCTCACGCGACTTCGTGAGAGCGCCTATTATCACCAGATCCCTTTTGATTATGAAAAGGCCCGCGCGATGACGCGGCAACTGGAAGAGACACTTTCTCAACAGTCGACGCCTCATAGGATTCGCCTAAAACTTGGACTCAACGGTACGTTTTCGGCGGAGACTTCGGAGCTCATTCCGTTCAAGGAGCCATACACTCTGTCGTTCGCTCAAACCCCAGTCAGCTCGTCAGATAGGCGGCTCTTCCACAAAACAGCGCAGCGTGAACCCTACACAGAGGCTTTAGGTTGCGTTCCAGCATGCGCCGATATCATCTTATGGAATGAGCGAGGTGAAATAACTGAGACTCGCATAGCGAACATCGCGCTAGAGCTTCAGGGAACTCTGTTTACACCACCGGTATCCTCGGGACTTTTGGCTGGCTGCTACCGCAAACACTTGCTTGAAAAAGGCGCGATACACGAACGAGTACTTTTCAAAGAAGACGTACTTCAAGCCTCTAGGATTGTCCTACTTAATTCGCTGCGTCGGTCTTGGGAGGGCCGCTTAATCGCCCCTCACTCACATCAACCCCTCACTGCAAGCAACTAGGAGGAACGGCGTCTGCGAGGAGCCTGTCCACGACTCGGACGAGAACCTCTGCGATCTTGACGCCCCCCTCGGCGCTCGCCACCTTCCCTGCCACCACTTGGACGTTCGTCAGAACGACGGCGACGAACATCAGAATAGCGTGGACGTTCCTTCGAACGCTCATCGTCTCTGCGAGCAGGTCGCTCTCTAGAGCGCTCCTCATTCCTTCGAGCTGGACGCTCTCTCGAACGCTCATCATCCCTTGGAGCTGGACGCTCTTTTGAACGCTCATCATCCTTTCGAACTGGGCGCTCTTTTGAACGCTCATCATCCTTTCGAACCGGGCGCCCCTTCGCCACGCGAGCTGGTCGGGCGCTTGAGGTCTCCACTTGCGCCTCTTCAGGCTTGAACGTCATCACCTTTCGACGAACCTGAATGTACTCTTTGAGGGTCAGCGCGCGAACCTGGCCGACCTGTAGTCTACCAATCTTAAACGGACCGTAGACTGTTCTCTTGAGCTTCATCACGGGATGGCCGAGCTTCTCAAACACTCGTCGGACAACTCGGTTCCGGCCTTCCTTGATCGAAATTTGCACCCAGGTTGAGCTCTCGTCGGAACGGAGAACTGACGCTTCCGCGTACACCATACCATCAGACAAGCGGACGCCTTGGCTTAGCTTGTCTAGCACAACAGAGCTCACAGCCCCTTCCACTCTCGCCTCGTACACACGCTCGAATCCAAAACGAGGATGCATGAGGCGCTCGGCCATCTCACCATCGTTCGTGAGGATCATGAGCCCTGTGGAATCCCAGTCCAATCGACCAACCGGGAAGTAGGACCCATAGTGCTTCGTAAGAAATTGCGCGACCGTTGGGCGTCCCTCAGGATCGCTGAGCGTTGACACCACACCTCTAGGTTTATTCAGAACCATCACGCCCTTTGGAGCGGCGCGAACTGGCCTGCGATTAACCTCAATCTTATCCGTATTCGGATCAATCTTGCGCCCGAGCTCGGTGCACACCTGTCCGTTAATACGAACACGCCCCTCTTTGATGAATTGCTCCATCTTGCGACGCGAACCTACGCCGCACTCAGCTAGAAATTTTTGAAGGCGAACTTCGTTCATACTGCAACTACCGCCACTTTCACTAAACTTTATTGAGCTAAAGGCTGAAGCTCTTCACCCTCTACAGGGATGGCCTCGTCGCAAGAATCTGAATCGGACGCCTCTAATGACTCGTCTTCTTCAACCGACTCGCTTCCTTCCTCAAGAGCCTCTCCTGGCTCTTTCACAAGAGCTTTAAGGTCTCTGAGGGATGGTAACTCAGAAAGGGCCGACAATCCAAAGATCGAGAGGAAATCCTCTGTGGTGCCATAGAGGGCTGGCTGCCCTACTGACGCCTGATATCCAATGATCTTAATGAGTTTGCGCTCCAAAAGGGTCTTTATAGTGGGGGCAACATCCACGCCACGAATCTTATCAACCTCGCTCTTTACGACCGGCTGCTGGTAGGCGATCACCGCTAGGGTCTCAAGCGCGGCCTGAGAGAGTTTTCGAGGTTTTACCGCGATTAGCTGACGAACATAGTCAGCATAGAGCGGCTTAGTGCGAAGTTGTAGCTTGGAAGCTACCAACACCAACTCAAGCCCGTGAGCCTCGTCGGAGTAGGCTTGCTTTAAAGTATCAGCTAATTTGAGAACATCGTCCTTCTTACAATGAAGAAGCTCCTCGATCCGACTGATAGGAAGTGGATCGCCACTCGCAAGCAACAACGCCTCCAACAGACCCACCTTCTGAGCGTCGGTGAGCTGCGGCCCCTGTGGCATCGCTTCCGGATTTTGAGCATCCACTCGCTTCGCCGCAGTTTCCGGGGCAGCACTTTCGAGGGAAGAAGTTTCCACAGTAGAAGCGTGCAGAGTAGCAGCGTCCAGAGCCGTAGCCTCCACAGAAATATTTTCCACTGTGGCCTCTTCCGGCGGCACTGTGGTCTCTTCCGG
>CANLCB010000082.1 GCA_947488865.1 Deltaproteobacteria bacterium
CCCCCTGGAAGGATCTGCGCGTCTGAGGTCTGCACGTGCGTGTGGGTGCCGACCAACAACGAAAGCTTTCCATCAGTATAACGAGCCATCGCCCATTTTTCAGAGGTCGCTTCAGCGTGAAGATCGCAGATAGTCACGCAAGGACGATCTGACGGCACCTGCTCCAAAAACTTGGCCATACGCTGGAACGGGCAATCGATCGACCCGCCCATAAACACTCGTCCCATTACGTTGATAAGACGAACTTCAAGTCCGTCGGGAGCGGTCCAAGAGCACCACCCCTTTCCAGGAGTAGTCGCGTCTGGATAGTTGCAGGGCCTGATACACCAATCAGAATTCTTCTCAAGGAACTCAACAACTCCTTTGCGCTGGAACGCGTGGTCGCCAAGCGTTATGAGATCAACACCGGCTTTTTTAAGGTCATGCGCGGTTCCGGCGTCTATCCCCGCTCCCCCAGCGGAGTTCTCACCGTTCGCGATGACGAGATCAAGACTCCATCCCTGTTTGAGCGTTCGCAAAACTCGCTCGATCGCTTGACGGCCAGGACGACCCACAACATCTCCCAAGAAGAGGACACGCAAGGAGCGCGAATCTTTTACCGGCATTGTTTTCATGATGTTTCCCTAGCTTACCCGAATCGATTCTCTCTCGTGACAGATCCACTGAAGTCGCACATCGTGCGGATCCGTAGGAACTTGCGGCACAACTTGCACGGACCAGCACACACCTATCGTGAGAAGATCATCTCCGACGCGCTTCTCTAAAAATCTATCGTAATATCCCCCACCACGACCGAGCCTCGCTCCCATCACATCGAACGCGAGCCCAGGCACCAATACGGCGAGCCTACCGACCTCAACATCTCTCAAATCTTGCCCTGAGTCCGCTCGCGGCTGCGCGACATTCCGAGCGCCTCGCTCCAACTTCGAGGCCCACTCAGCGCCCACCTGAACGAAAGTCATTCCACCATCTTCCTCCACTCGCGGAAGAAAAACTCGTCGCGTCTTGAGCATCTCCGCGACAACACCGGCGAGATCAACCTCGCCGGCGAAATTAGGAATCCACGCGAGCACATCAGTAATCGGATGAGAGACTTCGCTTTCAATGACGCCAATGACTCGACGACATACCTCTCCGTGGGCCGCGGCTTGCCATCGTTTATCGAGATTAGCGAGCACTACCTTTATGTCGTGTCGCATCTCCTTTTTTCTATGCTGGCCCATTACTTATCCAAATATTGAACCCGCTCAAGCCGGGATGGTATAATCATTCCAAAGGTTGCGGCATCCTACTCTTAAAGTGGTGAATCGGTCACGCGTCCACCGCAAAAACTAGGGTGCCAGTCATAGTGTGAGCCCAGACGGTTAGTATCGGCAAGGACCGATAACTCTCCTAGGGTAGCGCGATGATGGACATAGGTTTTATAGAGCGATAATGGGTTCGTTATCGCCCGGTTATCAAGAAGCCTGATGCGTTTAAGGCAGTTCTCGATCGTTTGGGTTCTATTCTCGATCTTCGGCGTCGGCCTTCTCCTCTGCCCTGTCTCAGAGGCGGAATCAAATCAGCACACAAGACCCTTGATATTTTCCCCGCCCCAAATTCGACAATGCCACTATCCAAATGGCGACGAGTGGCGAACACTGCTCGCGCGCCCCTCAACTCTCAAGACGCGAGAAACGCCTCCTCCACAGCCAGGGAACAACCCATCACAATTCTTAGAGGAGAGCTCCCTTCGCGAGATATTTGAAACACTGCGTCACGAGTTCGTTCGACTCGGACATACGCTTAACGCGACGCTCACGATTCGCAATTCATCCGTTGTGAACGCGTACGCCCTATACCAACGCGAAGTGGTTATCACACACGCCCTTCTCGTTAAAACACCGAACACATCAGAACGAGCCTTCGTCATGGCTCATGAACTGGCTCACATCGCCCTAGGACACGGCCCCAAAGCGGGCATCCCGGAGGAGTTGGCAGCGGATACTCTCGCCCTAAGAGTAGTGACTAGGCTCGGATTCGACCCCTGCTCCGGCTCCAGTGTTTTGGAGCGTTTAGGCTCCCCTTCCAAGATCACGCTGGTCAGCGTTTCCCCACGGTTAACCGCCCTGCACAACAGGACATTCGATCAATGCGGGTAGAGATGTACTTTAATCCCACTAAACCCCTTTAGCTTATAAAGATTTGAGCCGACAACCCTTAAGTACAAGGGAAGCTTCGTAGCCGCCCACTCTACCGCTCGTACGTTGCTCGGGGGAGAACGAACAAGTGTGAAAGAAGGAAGGGGGCGATAAAGATCGTATGAAGGATACAACTCTCAAAATGAGCCACGCCGAACGGGCGACCTGCACGATCCTCGTGGTCGAGAGTGATTCCGTAGAGGCAAATCATATGCGGGAAGCGCTCCGCAACCTCGGGTTCGGAAGCATTTCGGACGCTCCGTCTCACCACATAGCCCTCGAGAAGCTAAGCGGACGCAAATTCACCCACCTTATCTTCGACGCCAAAAAGACGACCAACTATCCGATGAAGGCCTGGCTCACAAAGGTCCTCGAGATAGACAGCCGAATCATCGCGCTCCCCACTTCAGCAAATCCGAGCGTTGACGATGTATTTGATCTTCTTGTCGTTGGAGCTCGCGGCTATCTTGTAAAACCCTTCACCTTTGAGGCCGTCGATCAAGCAATCGTCACAGCCACTAAAGGAGAACCGATTTCAGACAGAGTTCTCGGAGCTAAGGATCGAAACGAAGCTCTGGTAGCAATGATGATGACGAGTGTCGACCGGCTCGCGACCGTTTTTCGTCAAGCTAAGCAATTCGAGACCGCTAAACGCGCGTTACCGAACGCGATGGCGGCTCTTGAGCGAGCGGCCGACTTGGCGCATACATTCGCTAAAGGGGGCGAAGAGGGACTGATTGAATCCCTTGAGAATTTCTGTATTAAGCAAAGTAACGGTCCAGCGACTCGACTCGGCCGCTTACGAAAGCGTCTCTCTAGCACCCGCACAACTGAAGACGCCAACGCCGACTAAATTTTAAGCGCGCGAGCAGTGTTATGCGACCCTTCTCATTTCATCGGTTTTCAACGATAGGAGTGACGCTCTGTTCCCTACTACTCATTCACAGAGCGATTCCGATCGCGTCCCGTGCCAACGCCGAAACACTCGAAGGCCTCAATCAATCGAGGGTCATGGAAGACTTTGACCGGAAACAAAGAAACCTTCAAAGGAAGGTTACGAACAAAACTAGAAACGATTGGGTTCGCGGGATGGACTCAAACACCGACTACGCCAGTTTGTGGATGAGCAGCCACGCCCCGATGCAACTATTGGACTGGGCGGGAGCGAGACTCCCCTACTATAAACCCGGACGCCCCACCTCAATTCGGAAGCCGGACCACATCCTCGCGATCATGCCACTCTCCAACAACAAACGCATTGAGGTAGAGGTTCTCATCATAGTACCGCATCCCAACACCTGGCCACTCGTAGATACGAACGTCCTTCCTCTGATCAGACAGTATGGACCTCCCGTTCTTGAGGTCGCCATGGAAAAGGACATCAAACTGAAAGGCGCCACGGGAAAATATTACGAGGCGAAAAACGGATCTTGCTCAGTCGTTGTAAAACTCGCGCAACGCTCACTTCTGAATGTCTCCACGAAAGAGTGTAAGGACTCGAGCACCCTTATCGATATCGCCCAGCAACTCGACCTTGACCGACTCAATCGGAAATTGGATTCGTAGGCGGAATGATCGTCTCTTAAAAATCATTGCGGGAGATTCCTGGAGGGCCGGCGGCCTCCCCTCGACAAGCTCGGGACGGGCAGCCGGCCGCGGGCGCGAGTGTCGCGGGTTCGCACAAAAAGATCGGTAGCATTTGTACCTGCGGCCGGCGAGGCCGCCGGCCCTCCAATGCAATCACGACAAATATCGTCCCTGAACATCGCTACGCCAAACCCCTGGAAGGCCGGCGGCCCTCCAATGCAATCACGACAAATATCATCCCTTCAACATCGCTACGCCAAACCCCTGGAGGGCCGCCG
>CANLCB010000083.1 GCA_947488865.1 Deltaproteobacteria bacterium
CTTGTCCTGGTTGTCCCCTATCCCCTTGAGCCATACCGCCACTTTCTGAGACGCATTGTGTGTAAATACCCGGGCTATGCGGAGCTCATCGGCCGCGTTTGCCGCGCCTTTTGCTGAGACCAGGGAAGTCACACGCGAGAGCACACACATCGCTACGAAAAGCTCCATCGCGGAGTCGGAGAGCCGCTTCGTAACGAGCTGCTGACCAATAATTCCCTTTCCGTACGTTCGAAGGGCTGTCTCCACGCTCTGAGCCAACTTCGCCACGCCTTGCTCAAGCTGAGCAGACTGGCTGGAAAGCGCCGGATGAACCTGGCTTAAGGTCTGACGACCAAGCGGCGTGTACTGACCGATCTTTCGAGAGGCGTACCCAGAAAGCACGCCGAATCCTTTAATCGGGTGATTGAAGATTCCACTCACGCTCTTTGCCACGTCCTTCAACTGATCTCCCGCGTCCTTCATTCCGGAGAGCCCAATGAACAGTCGCAAAATCTCGTTGGTTCCCTCGAAGATGCGATTGATGCGGGAATCACGAACCACGCGCTCATAAGGGAATTCCTTCATAAACCCGTTCCCGCCGGCGATCTGCAAAGCTTCATCCACAACTTGCCACAGCGCTTCAGACACAAAGACCTTACTCATCGCGGCTTCAACGGAGAAATCCTCGACGTGAGAATCGATTAAATGACCGACCACGCTCACGACACTTTCTGACGCGAAGCAGAGGGTTGTCATCGTGCCGATCTTCTCTTTGATTAATTGAAACTCAGAGATGCTCTTTCCAAACTGTTTGCGCTGTGTCGCCTGAGCCACGGAGAGTTCGATCAGACGCTTCATAGCGCCTACGCATCCTCCACCTAATCCGGTACGGCCGTTGTTAAGAACCGCCATCGCCACCTTGAAACCTTTTCCTTCTTCGCCAAGTACGCACTCCGCCGGAACTCGTACGTTGTCGAATCGAACTGTCGTGGTGCAGGAGGCGCGAATCCCCATCTTGTCTTCCTTGGGTCCAGAACTCACCCCTGGGAAGCCCCGCTCTACGATGAATGCTGTAATCTTGCCGCCATCAGATTCGGTCGCGGCGAATACGGTGAAGAACTCGGCAGTTCCTCCGTTGGTTATCCAGATCTTTTCGCCATTAAGGGTGAAGGTGCCATCGCTATTCTTCACAGCCTTAGTTTTGATCGAAGCGGCATCAGAGCCGGAGGTCGACTCGGTCAAGCAAAATGCGGCGATCATTTCGCCTGTGGCCAATCTCGGAAGGTAGTTAGCCTTCTGCTCATCTGTTCCAAAAAGGAGCAGGGCTTTCAGTCCAATCGAGCTGTGCGCTCCAATCGTCAGCGAGGTTGAGGCGTCGTAACGACTTGTTTGCTGCAATACGCGAGAGTAGGCGGAATTTGAGAGTCCGAGGCCGTCATATTCAGTTGGAATAATCAGCGAGAAGAGCCCTAGGGCCTTAAGCTCATCAACGTACTCATTAGGCTGAACACCTTCTTTGTCGTACTGACGATACTCTTTCTCTTTGGGTATCATGAATCGATCGATCGACTCGATCATCATCTGGAGCGTCTCGCGCTCTTCCGCCTTGATGTTCGGGAACGGAAAGACATGCTGATCGCGAAGCTCTCCAAGAAATAATCCCTTCGCTACGCTCGCGTCACTACGCCCTTCGTTGTCCTGCGACATATCTCGCTACTCCCCTCTAAATAAAAAAGAACGAACCGTATCAAAAACCTCTCCGCGCTGAGCCGCGGCTGCGTGACCACCAGATGCCCACGTCACCTTAGCATGTGGCCACCGCTCCCGCAGGAGAGAGATTTGGTTGCGCGGAACGAGGTGATCTCCTCGACCGCCGATAACCAGAATAGACTCTTGTTGAGTGGCGGGCATGCGCGCCAGTGGGTAATGGTCAGCGAATAGGTCTCGAAGAAGGGTTTTCGTCAGGCCGCTCGGAACGTCGCGCTCCTGGAGATATTTAAGTCGCACCAGCTCCCACGCCATGTCACCCATGGAGACGAGAGGGACAAGGAACACTCCGCGCTCAATCGGATCAAGCGAGCACCACAGGAGCCCGACGTACGCTCCAAGGCTCATACCAATACATGAGATGTGTCCATGGCCCCGGGAGCTCAGAAACGCCTTGAGTGTGCGAAGATCGTGAACGGCGTGCGCCATGGCAACACAGGTACGAATTGGGTCTGCGCTCGGAAAAAGGGGGGCCGATTCGTCGACACTGTCCGGCCTTCGTCTCCCATGAAAGGGAAGCTCGACTAGAGCGACGTTGCAACCCAGCGAAAAGAAGAGACCCGGCAGGAATGCCAGAGAGTTTGTTCGCTGATCGCCCATCGTCCAACCGTGGATGGCGACTATGGTCTGACGATTTGGATTGGGCTCACTGTGCTCCCACAAGCGAACGTATGAAGTCTGATTTTGCACGAGCTGATTGTATTCACGATCGTGTGCCCAGTCGGTACCCGGAAAAGTAGAATGGAACTCAAGATCAAACACTCCACCAATCGGAAAGCCGTGGATAGGAACAACGGCAGGCGCTACCGGCTTCCGAGCGCCTATGAAGAGTGCCTCCAGCGCGCCGTTTTTCCGTAAGTTCATGAGCTTTTCATGCTGCTCGCGAAGAGAGTCCGCGTCGAGGCCCGGGGCGAACGCGTCAAGCGTAACCGAGGAGAGGCTCTTGCCGAGTCGCTGCACAAGCCGATCAAGGCCAGAACCGCCGAGTAGTGTTAGCCGCTCGACATCACTAAGACGAGCGTCAGCCCTTCCATTCAAGATGCAATAATCTGAGGCGATCCCCTGCTCGGGGTCCGTTGGCTTGGTCACACGTATCCTTCCCGCCTCAAAACGAGGCTCCCACTCTCTATGATGTATCGGGTTAACCGTTCGATTTTATGAGAGTAAAGGATGCTCGTTTTACGGAAAAGCCGCTATCTGAGTTACCAGATATCAGGGCCTTAGGAGTAAAAAACGGGGCCGGAGCGCTAGGCGCTTATTTTCCGACGAGTTTGCGCGTACAGCGAGGCTCGCGTCGAGCTAGTGTGACTCGGCACTCGGTATGGAGAAACCGTTGGTGTAGTCTCTTCGTGTGAAGTTGGAGATTCGTGCACACGCAGACGCTCCTCTCCTGCACGCCGAGCTGTAGCGCGCGCGACATCGCGTGCGCTCAGCGTCTGCGTGAACGCGAGATACTGCGCGCGAGTCATCCCCAGCGTAGCGAGTAATCGCAGAAGTTGCTGTCGCTTCGCCTGTGAGAACTCGCGATTGAGGAGCTGCTCCATGATAAGAAGTCGGACCTTTCTAGCGTCTCTTGACCGTTTTATACGTAGTCGCTCCTTGACGCGTTTTGATTCGTTACTCGAGTCATCAGTTGAGGAAACGCCGGGAGCTTTCGCCTCGGTGACAAGCAGCGGCAGAATGGAACGTGGTGTAAGCGGGTTGAAAGGAGTGCGGCCCTTCTCGCCGGCCGAGAGCGCCGACGCTGTCGGCGCGGAGTTCTTCAAGATCTCGGAAATAACTGTTGTCACCCCATCCGGAAGTCGTTGTGATGCTGGCGTTGGATCATCTCTCCGAGAGGGAATCCTCAGCCTGCGGTCCCCTTGACGGCGCTGGGAATGTGACTCACCGCCGTCAGGAGTTCTTAAGATCTC
>CANLCB010000084.1 GCA_947488865.1 Deltaproteobacteria bacterium
AAAATGGCGGAGCCGACGGGACTCGAACCCGCCCTATCCAAAGAGAAAACGCTGCGCTAGCTCGCGTTTTGAGCCGTTTCTTCTTAGTCGTGCTATTGCCGACGGCCTGTGGCCGTTCGGCGCACGCCTCCCCTCACGTGATAAATCACGTGAAAGCTCTCGGATTCAATTCTTGTGCGGGATTCTCCTCTTTTGCCCTGAAGGGCAAAAGTGGCGGAGCCGACGGGACTCGAACCCGCGACCTCTCACGTGACAGGCGAGCGTTCTAACCAACTGAACTACGACTCCGCATACTGCTGTGAACAGTGAAGGGGATAACTACCTAAAAAATAACTTTAAGTAAAGTTCTTGGGGCCGGTCTTTTTTACAGAGTGTGATTGATTACACCCTTTCGGAGTGGCGGGCCGGGGGGGCGGGGAGGACTTATCCTAGTAAAGGAGGGGTGTTACGGGTTTTCGTGATTGTGACATTCGCCCCGTTCTGAAGTAGAGTCGGGGCTTGTCGGGACGATGATGCGCGTCGTTCCTTGTAGAAAATGGATACGAGGTTTCCTGTGGCCGAATATACCCCCTCAACTATCGAACCGAAGTGGCAGCAATACTGGGAGTCTCACAAGACCTTCAAAACGACTGAGAGCTCGCAAAAGAAGGTGTACGTACTCGATATGTTCCCGTATCCATCTGGGTCGGGTCTTCATATCGGGCACCCCCTCGGTTACACAGCGACGGACATCTACTCTCGCTTTAAGCGTATGCAGGGCTTCGATGTTCTTCATCCGATGGGGTTCGACGCCTTTGGATTGCCTGCTGAACAGCATGCGGTGAATACGGGCGAGCATCCCGCGATCATTACCGAGAAGAATTGCCAAACGTTTGCCAAGCAGATGAAGATGCTTGGGCTCTCGTACGACTGGGATAAGGAGCTCGCGACGTGCACTCCTGACTACTACCAGTGGACTCAGTGGATCTTTTTAAAGCTTTACAACTCATACTTCGACGAGGTCGCGCAAAAGGCCCGTCCGATTGAGGAGCTTCCAATCTCTGGCGAGATCAAAGCGCAAGGTGAGTTGGCGGTTCAGGCGTATCAGGCTGAGCACCGCCTCGCGTACTACGCTGACGCGATGGTGAACTGGTGTCCAGCGCTGGGTACCGTTCTCGCGAACGAAGAGGTTATCGACGGAAAGTCCGAGCGTGGCAATCACGAAGTAATTCGTAAGCCGATGAAGCAGTGGATGCTTCGTATTACCAAGTATTCCGAGCGTCTTATCGCCGAGCTTGATGAGGTTGATTGGCCAGAGGCTATCAAAGAGCAGCAACGTAACTGGATCGGTCGAAAGACTGGGGCAGAGATAACGTTCCGGATCGCTGGCAGTGATAATTCGTTGGTCGCTTTCACGACCCGTCCTGACACACTCTTCGGAGTAACGTTCTTCGTCATAGCGCCAGAGCATCCTCTGGTAAATGAGGTCACCACTTCAGAGTGTCGAGACCAGGTCACGGCGTACCGCGAAAAAGCGGCTCGAATGAGTGATTTCGACAGAACCTTCGAGAATCGTAAAAAGACAGGAGTCTTCACCGGCGGATTCGTTCTCAATCCTATCACCGGTGAGCAGGTTCCGGTGTACGTAGGTGATTACGTGCTCATCTCGTTCGGAACGGGCGCAGTGATGGGTGTGCCTGCACATGATTCTCGAGATTTCGAGTTTGCGAGAACCTTCAACCTTCCAATCAAGCCGGTTCTGTTCCCTGAAGGGGCTGCTGAGAAAATCGTAACCGCAGTCAAAGAAGGTGAGGTTCCGTGGACGGAGAGCGGTGTGATGTTGTCAAACGCGCACCCTGTGGCGACGGAACTACAACTCGAAGGGATTGCAAACGAAGAAGCCGCTGAATGTATTGTAGGATGGCTTGAGCGAAACAAGCTTGGACACAAAGTTGTCAATTACAAGCTTCGCGATTGGTTGTTCTCTCGTCAGCGTTACTGGGGCGAGCCTATTCCAATTATTCACTGGGAAGATGGAACCACTACCTCATTGAAGTCTGAGGAGCTTCCTCTAATCCTTCCAGAGGTTATTGATTACAAGCCATCGGACAGTGGAGAGTCTCCGCTGGCTAAATCGACGGATTGGCTCAATGTGGTCGATCCGAAGACCGGCAAGAAAGGTAAGCGCGAGACGAATACCATGCCACAGTGGGCGGGCTCGTGTTGGTACTATCTTCGATTCATTGATCCTAAGAACTCAAAAGAGGCCTGGAATCCTGAGCTTGAGAAGAAGTGGATGCCCGTCGATCTCTACGTCGGTGGAGCCGAGCACGCGGTATTGCACCTTCTTTACTCACGCTTTTGGCACAAGGTGCTTTTTGATCTTGGTCTGGTCTCGACGAAAGAGCCGTTCAAGAAGTTGTTCAATCAAGGGATGGTTCAATCTCACGCGTTCAAGGATAAGCGCGGCGCGCTTGTCTCGACGGATTTGGTAGTTGAGAAAGACCCGACAACTTTCGTTCACGCTCAGACCGGTGAGGTCTTAGAGCGAATTGTTGCGAAGATGTCGAAGTCGCTTAAAAACGTGATCAATCCTGATGACGTTATTGGCCAGTACGGTACGGATACTCTTCGAACATACCTTATGTTCATGGGGCCGCTTGAAGCCTCTCGTCCATGGGATTCAAAGGCGATTAACGGAAACTTCCGTTTCTTGAAGCGTTCGTTCTCTTTCGTCGCGGGAAGTGGCGAGACGGGAATTCGGGATGTGGTGGCTCCTGACGCTGAGCCTACTGAGGTTAAGCGCGCGGTCCACAAGATGGTGAAGAAGATCGGAGAAGACATCGATGCTCTTCGTTTCAACACTCCTATCTCGACCATGATGGAGTTCCTCAACACGGTTGGTGACAAGTCCGTATCGCGTGAGACTTTGGAGAAGTTTGTGTTAGTTCTTGCTCCATTCGCTCCACATCTTTCAGAAGAGATGTGGGAGCGCCTTGGTAACAAGGCTCCAGTTAGTCTCGCTCAGTGGCCGACTTTCGACCCAGCGATGACTCAGGATGATGTGGTGACCGTTGTTATCCAGATCGGCGGCAAGAAGCGCGCGACGATCGAGGTTGCGCCGAACATCGCTGAGGCGGATCTGAAAGCGGCTGTAATCGCCGCTATGGTTGGCACCGCGTACAAGGTAGGGGACGGAGACCGCTTCATTACCGTATTCAATACGGGGACGAAGATTCCACGTCTGGTGAATGTGTTGCCGCAATAAGAAATTTTGCGCTGACGCATCCCTCACGTTGATGACGTGGGGGATGTCTAACACGAGGCTTTTCTGTTCAGAAGGGAAGAGCCGGCTCTGTTAGCACTGAATCGATACGTTGCTCTTCTTCCCGTCAGAGCTCCAGAGCTCCATGGAGACAGAAACTTTCCGATGAGGGCTGCCCTGGAACGAGAGTTTCGCGTTCCATGTGCCATCCGTCTTCGTTACGGAGCACAAAAGTTTGGGGTACTCGCTCCACGAGCTGTATTTTCGCTCTCCGTCATCAAGAAGAATAACGCACTCGGCGGATGAGTCGGTAAAACCAATCATTCGGAATTCCGAGGTCGACTCAGCTCCTGTATGTAGTGGGGGATCGATCATTGGAACTAGGGA
>CANLCB010000085.1 GCA_947488865.1 Deltaproteobacteria bacterium
AACTCTTCATCAGAATTGTCAGTCTGAGAACGACGGAAGAACGTTCCAAGAAACGGAATGTCTTTAAAGAACGGAACTCCGGTCACTCGATCCGCTTCATTGATCTTATAGATGCCGCCGAGCGCAAAGGTCTGGCCGCTCGATACGAGAACAGACGAACTAGCGCTACGCTCAATCTCATTCGGTATTCCATCAACAGATTTAGAACCGAAGCTACTGGACTTCGCTTTGATATCGAGCAAGATGTAGTAATCCGGAGACGCCTGAGGGGTTACGTTCAAAATAATTCCCGCTTCAATCGTTTCAGTCGCGTTGCTGCCACTTCCAGCCGCGGTCGCTCCTGAACCAGTAGCCACCGAGGTTCCTCCGTTTGGAAGCTTCACTCGGTATTTCTCAACGCTCTTAATCTCGGCCGGCTTATTATTGGTGGTCGCGACCGCCGGGCGGCTTACGATTCGCACACGTCCCTCTTGCTCAAGCTGGGAGAGTCGCAATTCGAGCGACTTAGTACCGTCCGCGCTATCAAAGAGCATCGTCACGGCCGATCCACCCACCGCGGAAGACGCAACAGGAAACGCCGAACCAGTGATACCTGCGGCACCAGGAATCGCGCTGCCTCCCACTGATATAGCGGATGGAAAGTTAAGGCCCGTTCCATTACCCGTCGAAGGCGACTGGATATACTGGAACCCAAGCTCACTACCCAACTCGCGAGAGAGATTTCGGCTAGCCTCTACAATTTGGGTCTCCAGAAGAACTTGAGGAGTCCTTAAATCGACCTTCGCGACCAACTCCGTCACGTTCTTAATTCCCGATTCAATATCCTTCACAATCAGTTGATTAGAACGTTCGTCATAGGCAACGGTTCCACGCTCAGACAAGACCGTCTCAACGAGCGCTTTCAACTCAGACGCTTTTCCGTAACTTACACGAAGATATTTAACGCTAAGCGGCTCGAGCTCCGCTTCGGCAACCTGCACCTGCTTGAGAAGTTCGCGCTCCGTTCTAAGCTTCTCGATTGGGGCGATTCGCATCACATTTCCCTCGCGAACCTTATCGAGCCCATGAGTCTTCAGAATTACGTCGAGCGCCTGATCCCATGGGACATCGGTCAAGCGAAGCGTAACCTTACCGACTACATCCTCACTCGCGACGATATTTAGATTGGATACCTCTGCTATAATTCTAAGAGCGTTATCAATATCCGTATCCTGTAGGTCCAGGGAGATAAGCTTGCCAGTGTATCGAGCGGTATCGCCGAGAAGCTGTTGAACCTCAAGGTCACTCATCTCTTCAGCGTCTTCCTTGGCATCTACCTTCTCAGCTTTTGCGGCAACGTTTCCCTTCTTTGGGGCCTCTTCGACTTTCGGAGCGACAGCCTTATTGTCCTTACCATCCGTGGCTTTCGGCTTTTCAGGATTCGTCGCGCCAGGGGCTAATTGGGCCCGCATATCATCGACTACTTTCTTTAGATCTTCCGTCTCCTCTACGACGATAGTTTCACCTTCAACACGCGCGGTCAGGTAGACATTAGGCTGCGCAAAAATCCTTACGAGAGCATCTTTGCCCAACGCCGCGGATCGAACCGACCGAATAGCCGCGGATTGTGACTCTGAAAAGAGTGTCGTGCTCAGCGCGTCCTCGGATACCGTCGCGTTCTTCACGGTTAGTACGTATTCCGAAGGCGCGGTGCGAGCGATGGAGAACTCCGGCTTGCCGAGAAGATCTACTGATACCGAACTTCCAGAGCCTTTCGCCCCCTGGAGCTTCACGCTCTTCACATGGGAGATTCCTCCCTCTCGAAATGCGGCCTTCACGATTGATGGTTGAACTTCTGCCGAAATAGCTCGGCTTACCTGGTGAACCAATTCCAACTCAGGTCGCGCGGGAACTTCAACGATGCCTTTGCCTGCCGCCTCCGTCTTTTTGCTAACGGGAAGAATCAGCGGAACTGCCGGCTTCTCAATAAGGTCTACGCTCTCTTCCTGATGAAGTTCTTCAGAGTCGTCAATCTCCGGTAATCGCGGCTCAGCTTTAACCTCAATTTTCTCCCTATGCTGTGAAGATGATTTCGGAGCGATAGGCACGACAGGCTGAACTACGCTAGCCACTCGCTGAGGTCCATGAGCGGCGTCGCCTGTTCTCAAGGATACAACCACATTACCGTTGATGGTGGTTACTTCATGTGAAACATCCGAACCATCAGAGAGGTCGAGCACTACCCGAGCCGCCGATGCCTGAGCTCCTAGACGAATGCTAGACACCGACTCAAGATCGGCGATAGGCCATCGCTTGCTTCCTGTAACTCGCTCTGATTGTAAATCGATTACGAGGCGAGGAGGATTCGAAAGTTTGTTTACCGTGAATTTGGGATTCGGGTTTTTAACGGCGATATAAATTTGCTCTACGCCCTGGCCTCTGGCCACCTCGACTCCAACCCCATTCACCGACGAAACACCCAAGGCACGACGCGCCGAAGAGAGAGAACCATCGATAGTGGAAGGGGCCCCATGGGCGAGTGGCGCTGCGATGAAAGCGCAGACGAGACCAAACAAGGCCAAGCGTCGACTGTCAACTAGACTGAGCATGACGTACCCCCGAAGATCTGGACTACTACATGGATTACGAGCGCCTCGCCTCGATAGCGATCGGCTCTCAAAAGCATCGGCCTAGTTTGCGCTTTATGCATCACGTAGCATCCTCATTTCCACACCCCCATCGACGCGTTCGAGGGGGCTCTTGTGAGCTTTCCGAATCAACTTCTCTCGACTGATTCAATCTTCACTCACCCGAGTGTTAGTTTGATCTACGATTCGAACTCTCCCAGATGAGATGGTTAGCCCTTTTCAAAAGGCGCTTAAATTTTACGCTAACAAGGTCAACGACATTGGAGCGCAGGGGCCTCAATACAAACTATGCATTTTCAAACAAGGTTCCCGCCCTTCGTTTTGCACGGAGCCGTATTGCTGAGCTTTTTTCAAACGCGGCTACAGCAAGCACTCCTCACTGGCCTTTGAGCGAAACGCTTGTGAAGCAAGAATTGAGAATGAAAGCATTCGAGAGCTAGAAACATCGTTACTCACCATTACCTGATGGAGAGATAGCGGTAGGGCGCTCGCCGACAGATCCGATAGAAGTTGATGGATCGCTCTAAAATCTCCTTCGCCTCGAAAGAAGAGTCCGATATTGGCACTCAGCTTTGGCTCAGCTCGCCGCTCAAAGACTACAAGCCTCCCCCCTCTTTTTTGCAGCGACTCAACAACAAAGGAGCGCGCTATCGCTTCAATCTGGGCGGGGGTAGCGAGAGCATCCAGTCGCAGCTCGGCCTCTCGTCGCCGCACCTCCTGGCGCATCACTGACAATGTGAGGGAGAGCGCTCCTTCACGCGCGGCGTCCTCGCTTGCTTGAGCACTCGCTTGGACCCTTTGATTGCCAGACATTCTCTGAGGATTAATCACAAAGAAAAATAGTACATACGCCTGTGACACAAGACTCCCAAGCGCTATACCAGTGATCATCCAACTCGGAGCACT
>CANLCB010000086.1 GCA_947488865.1 Deltaproteobacteria bacterium
ACGCCAAACCGTCGTCGAGCGCCTTTTGAATGAGAGCGAACTCTCCCGGTTTTGTTGTAGTAACAATCGCGGTGAGCGAAGGCAGCTCCTTAACTACGTCGTTTGTTCGCTGGCGACCACGCTCAAGCATCCCTTCAAGGCTTGCGAAGCTTGTAGAAGTAAGAATCTCGCCAGGTCCCTCGGCAGGCTTTTCGGCTGACGGGTTAACCGGCTCACTCTCCGCAGATACCTTCCGTGCCCTCGATCCCCTCATATCAGCTCTTGCTCTTTAAGCCGCGACACGACGCGGGACTCGAACCATCAAAACCGCGCCAAACGCGATCAAACCGAGCGCTATACACTGAGCCTCGCTTAGCCCGAACGCCACAACCACGTTGCCTCTGAAGATTTCAACGAAGAATCGCTCCAGAGAGATCAACACAAGATACAAACCGAATCGCTGAAACGGCTTTGAGAGAATGGTGTCACGCGCTTCCACACGGGATAGGATCCAGAGCACACCAAGCGCGATCGTAGACTCGAACAACGGCGTCGGATAGACGAGCTGGCCAGGCGGAGTCGGCACCACACCGGTGCTGTATGACATTCCCCAGAAACCGGTTGTCGGTATTCCGTAATCGCCATCACCTGAGAGCTGACATCCCAGCCGACCGACCGCGTACCCCAAAGCCAAACAAGGACCAAGAGAGTCGCAAAGACGACCGATGTTCGTTCCGTCCTTCTTCGCGAGAAAGTACACGAATATAGCGGCGATGATGAACCCGCCGTAGAACGTGAATCCAGCGCTTGAAAAGATCGCCCCAAAAAGATCGTAGCGTACCTCGCTCCAATTTTCGGCGATGTACCACACCCGTGCCCCGAGGAGCCCCGAGATACCAGCGGCGGTGACGTATCGCTCGGCCAATCGAGGGTCGATCCCATAATGACGAAAACTCATGGTGAGACGAATCGCCCCCGCGAAGAGAGCCAGCGCTACCATCAAACCGAAACTCCGAACGGGAATCGGACCTAATTCAAGGAGTGTTGGAATCATAGGTTACTTCAGTAACGAGTTTACAAGCGCCCCAACCCGAGGCGAATCCCACTCGCGTGGCCCCCACAAACGGGTCTGCGGCGTTCCGTCAGCCGGATCACTGACTACCATTACTCGGTGTTCACCGTCCAAGATAAAAGACTCGGGAAACCCCTTCACCTGAAAAGAACGCTTACTTTGAGCTTTGTTGTCCAAGATTATTGGATAGGTAATACCGTAACGCTGAACCACTTCCTTCACATTCTCAAGCGTGTCATCAACCGCGATACCGACCACCTGGAAACCTCGCGCTTGAAACTTCTGATGTAATTTCTGAAGCGCCGGTAACTCTTCGATGCAGGGACCACACCAGGTTGCCCAAAAGTTAACGAGGAAGAGCTGCCCCTTGATGTCCCAAAGAGCGATTGGAGAATTGGTGAGATCGACACCCTTTACGTTCGGGGCTCGGTCGCCAGGAGCGATACCGCTACGACCATCAGAGCACGAAAAACAAAAGACGAGCGCCGTCAGAAACAGCACTCGTCTTAAGAGCGACACCAAGGTGTAAACCTCTTAGCTTTCAGCTGGGGTTGAAGAACCGCCGCCGAGCTTGCCGTACTTCTTCTTGAATCGGTCTACACGACCTTCAGTGTCGAGAAGCTTCTGCTTACCCGTGTAGAATGGGTGACACTGTGAACAAACTCCAACTCGGATCTCAGGGATAGTAGCGCCTGTCACAAAGGTGGTTCCGCAACCACCGCAATAAACGGTAGCATCGTAATATGTTGGATGAATGTTCTCTTTCATAGCGCCGGAGAGGGTACTGTACCCTGGTTTTAGTGTCAACCTTTGGCCCAGGCTAAAAATGCGGCTTTAAACTCTTCTGGAGGGGCCATCCCCCGGCGGGTGTTCATATCCATAAAAACCGATTCGATCCTGGCTTCTACGGCTATTTTGCCCCGTTCATTCAGTATCTTCTGGTGCACCACCAGGGTCTTCCCTTCGATAGCCGGGGTCTCACAAGTGACCGTAAAAGCCCCTTTTTTGACCTCCCGCTTGTAGGCAGCCTCCACCTTGGTGATAACCAAAGCCTTCCCCTGAGCCAGCAGCTCGTCGTTCGGAAAGCCTATGTGCTTAAGGAGCTGAACCCTCGCCTCCTCAAAGAGGAAGAAGCACCGACCATGGTGGACATGGTCGTACGGCGGGGTGATCCACTCATCGGTTAGGTCAACGGATATTGAGAACATAGGACAAACTCCCTTGCGAGGATTATTGACGTGGCACCCTAGGTAGAGACGCTTCACGTTCTACCAAAGGGGGCGCGTACAAAGAAGGGGATTACGATAGTGAAGGGCAAAGAGCTTTAAGCTTTTGTGGGATTGAACGAAACCCCATTCGCTAAATCTTTAGCGGCTTCCCTTCGGGATTCTAGGACAAGGCCCCACACCCATGGAAGCGGAGATCTCCTCGCCAGGCTTAGCGGACCGAAGAGGAAACACATTTCCGTCCAGGTCTACAACACACGGAGCCTTCCCGTTTCGTTGAAGATACAGGCCAACAGCTTCAGACCACGCTCCGAGGGTTTGCAACTTGATAGCTTCAGTGTTGCCACTCTTCGAAGTGAGCTCAATCGTGAAATCTTCGATCGACTTAAACTGTCTGTAAAAGACGTGCGCCCTACCATGCTCAGGAACCATCACTCCCACCTTAAGCTCGCGCTCAAGCTGCTCTTGTGGGGTAACGTGAACCGGCGGCTCCATCCCTGATGGGCCAGCATAAAAGCTCGCCTTGGTAGCGACCTGCGAGCCGGTATGTGAACAACCCGCGCCAACGGTCAAAGCGGAAAAGCCCGCGAACGCGGCGCCAAGAAAGTTACGACGATCAAGAGCATCATTGGCGGGTGTTCCCACCTCGGGTGTTTTTGTCTGAACTTTCGTCTCCATGACCATACAGAATCTCTCCTTCGAGCCTACCTTGCGCACCCTGTGCCTAGGCTCTCGTAGTGTGCGGCATTATTGTCTCTCTGACTACTTATGGGTGACGACTATTCTCATGTGCTGTTCAGAGAAATGCTAAAACGGACAGGAAGCGCCTGATTATTCTCTCAGACACCTGATTATTCTCTCAGACACCGCGCGCAGCA